>JAKAEX010000032.1 GCA_021819805.1 bacterium
CCAGTTTCGTCTTTGAGGCCAAGTTTATCAGCCAAATGAGGCAGATCGGCAATATTAAAATAAACATCAACTCGCTCGCCCAGCCGCTCTTTAACGTCCGGTCGATCAGACAAACAGCCGGTTAAAATAATTTTAACCTTAGGATTGGCTTGTCTAAATTGTGGAATCAAGCCGTAAATCCGATCTTCGGCCGCTTGGCGAACGCCGCAAGTCACCAAAGCGATTAAATCAGCTTGTTCTGACTTATCGGTCGGCTCAAAACCAAGTTTCTCCAAATAAGCGGATAGCCGCTGGGCATCCGCTTTGTTCATTTGGCAACCAATGGTAATTATGTGATAAAACATTAATTTAAAATTATCTACAAACCCTCTTTCTCCAACTCTTCCAACAACTGTTTTTGCTTTTTACTTAAATTGCGCGGCACGGCAATCTTAATTTCCACCAACTGATCGCCAAAGCCTCGGCTTTGCAAGCGCGGCACGCCTTTGCCTTTTAAGACAAAAATTTGGCCTTGATGAGTGCCAGCCGGAATTTTCAAAACCACTTCGCCGTCAATAGTTTTAACATCTTTTTTAACGCCCAAAGCCGCTTCGCTAAAACTAATCTCCAAATCAGTCAGCAAATCATAGCCGCGGCGCTTAAAATACTTATCCTCTCTTACTCTAATTTTCAAATACAAATCGCCTGATCCGGCGCCTTTACTGCCGGCTTCGCCCTGGCCCGACAATCTAACAGTTTCGCCGTCATCAATACCGGCCGGAATTTTAACTTTAATTTCCGAATTATCATTAACCACGCCTCGGCCGCGGCACTTGGAGCAATCTTGGCTGGCCTTTTTGCCTTCGCCCGCGCAAGCCGAACAAGTTGTTTGAACTTGCATCTGGCCAAAGATTGTTCGCTGATTGCTTATCACTTGACCGGTGCCATTACAAGCAGCGCAAGTGTCAATTTTAGCGCCAGGCTCATGGCCGGAACCGCCGCAATTATTACAACGGACATCACGATTAAGTTTGATAATTTTTTCAGCGCCAAAAATCGCCTCTTTAAAATCAAGGGTTAAAGTCATTTCCAAATCGCGGCCGCGTTCACGGCGCCGAGATGCGCGCTGGCGCGAACCACCAAAACCAAACATATCGCCGAAGCCGCCGAGAATATCATTGAGATCGTCAACATTAATATTATAAGCGCCTTGAGCGCCTTGGCCGAAACCGCCAAAGCCTTGGGCGCCATTAAAACCGCCGCCTGAGAAGGTAGAGCCAAATTGGTCGTATTGAGAACGTTTTTCCTTGTTGCCCAAAACCTGATAAGCCTCGTTAATTTCCTTAAACTTATCGGCATTGCCGTTGGCTTTATCCGGATGATGTTCGTGCGCCAATTTTCTAAACGCTTTTTTGATTTCTTCCTCAGTCGCGGTTTTATCAACGTTTAGTATTTTGTAATAATCTTTATTCATTTTCACATAGCACATAACACATAGCACATAACACACCAAGTTTATTGCACCCTGATATGTGATACGTGATATGTGATGTGTGTTTAGGCTTTAAACCCTATTTCTTTTTCTTCAATTCCGGCTACGTCCTTGATTTGGCCGAAACGTTCCTCGTATTTCTTCAGGTTCTCGGTCATGGCCGCCACAATCCGCTTAAAGTGGCCCGGAGTGGTAATCAGCTTGCCGACTACGCGGCCGGACGGCGCCATCACATTAGCGAAAACAATCTGGAACTCTTCCTGATTGTGGCTAATATTGGCAAAATTCGTATATTCCGCTCCCGGAATATTGTCAGCAATTTGAATTTGCTGCTCTTTTTCATTTGACATATTTTTATATTTATGCTATAATAATATTATAATAAATTTATCAACTTTTCGGAGGAAACTAAAGTGGAAGGTACATTAAAACAAAAAATTGTAGACACAATAGAAATGTCTCTCAAAGATTTAAAAACAACCAATGGATTAAAAATGTTCTGTAATGATCACGTAAGAGAAAACGCCGATCAAGTACTACTAGTAGGTTTAGATATAGATTTAATTTATAATCAAATTGAATCACAAAAGTCTAAAGAACCAACAAAATTTAGAAAACTAGTAGAAGAATTCAATCTTCTATATGAGAAACAACAAAGTTTGTACGTAAGACTTCTTGCTTGGAAGGAAATGTATGATGAGCTTAATGAAAAAGAAAACTCTATCATACCCTCGCTAAAGAAAAAAATTCTTTATCTTTATGCTGAAGCCGCATCAAATTGATGCGGTTTTTTATTTTTCAAAATACATTATTATTTGTCATTCCGGCCAGCGAGCCGGAATCCAGAGTCTACTCAAAAAAATATGTTCAAAGCATTCAACCCTGGATCCCCGCTTTCGCGGGGATGACAGGTGCTTGTATATTGTTTGTTGCTTGCTGTTTGTTGTTTGCTCTTTAACCTTACTTCTTTTCTTCAAACTCTCCTTCAATTGGCCCTTCGGCTTTGGGCTCGCCCCCTTCGGCTTGAGCTTCGCCGGTCGGTTGAGCGCCGGCCGCCTGCTGAGCAGAATACATAGCCGCGCCGACTTTTTGGGCGATGGCGTTAACTTCTTCCAACTTAGCCTTCATCTCGTCATACTTATCAGTATCTTTCAAAACTTTTAATTCATTCAGCTTGGTTTCAAATTCGGTCTTATCAGCCGCCGGAATTTTATCGCCGGCATCTTTTAATAATTTTTCCATTTGGAAAACCACAGCCTCGGTTTGATTTTTGGTATCAATCTGCTCTTTCTTCCGCTTATCTTCTTCAGCATGCGCTTCCGCTTCTTTTTTCATTTTTTCCACCTCTTCTTTGGACAAGCCGGAAGACGCGGTAATGGTAATATGCTGTTCTTTGTTGGTGGCTTTATCTTTGGCTTTAACATTTAAGATGCCATTGGCGTCCAAGTCAAAAGTCACTTCCACCTGCGGAATGCCGCGCGGCGCCGGCGGAATGCCGTCCAAAATAAAGCGGCCCAAGCTTTTGTTGTCGCTGGCTAAAGGCCGTTCGCCCTGAACCACATGAATTTCCACGCTGGTCTGCGAATCCGCGGCCGTGGAGAAAACTTGCGAATTGGAAGTCGGGATCGTGGTGTTGCGATTAATAATCGGCGTGGCCACACCGCCCAAAGTTTCAATGCCCAAAGTCAAAGGCGTTACGTCCAAGAGCAAGACATCTTTAACATCGCCTTGCAAAACGCCGGCCTGAACAGCCGCGCCCAAAGCGACAACTTCGTCCGGATTAACACTGAAGTTCGGTTCCTTGCCAAAAAATTCTTTGACCTTAGCCTGAACCAAGGGCATGCGAGTCATACCGCCAACCATGATAATTTCTTGAATATCTTTAACACCCAGACCGGCATCAGCCAAAGCTTTGCGGCAAGGCTCCAAGGTACTGGCTACCAAATCGCCGACCAATTCTTCCAATTGCGCGCGGCTGATTTTTTTAACCAAATGTTTTGGTCCATCGGCGCCAACTGAAATAAACGGCTGGTTAATTTCGGTTTCCGTGGCGCTGGATAATTCAATCTTGGCTTTCTCAGCCGCTTCCTTGATGCGTTGTAAGGCCAGCGGATCTTTGCTTAAATCAATACCTTCTTCTCTTTTGAAACCGTCAATAATCCAATTAATCAAACGCTGGTCAAAATCAGCGCCGCCCAAGTGCGTGTCGCCATTAGTAGCCTTAACTTCCACTGTGTCCTCAGACACTTCCAGCACCGACACATCAAAAGTGCCGCCGCCCAAATCATAAACCACGATTTTCTCGCCTTTCTTTTTATCAAAACCATAAGCCAAAGCGGCCGCGGTCGGTTCATTAATAATGCGCTTAACTTCCAAACCGGCAATTTGGCCGGCATCCTTGGTCGCTTGACGCTGAGCATCATCAAAATAAGCCGGCACGGTAATAATCGCTTCGGTAATTTTTTCGCCCAAGCGCGCTTCGGCATCAGCCTTCAATTTGCCCAAAATCATAGCTGAAACTTCTTGCGGCGTTTTTTCCTCGCTACCCATCTTAATCTTAACGCCTTCGCCGGCTTGGCTGATGGCATAAGACATTACTTTCAAATCGCGCTGGACTTCGTCGTCGCTATAGCGGCGGCCGATTAAGCGCTTAACTTCAAAAATTGTGTTAGCCGGATTGGTCACGGCCTGGCGTTTGGCGGTCAAACCGACCAAGCGTTCGTTGCCTTTGGAAATCGCCACGACTGATGGCGTGGTGCGATTGCCTTCGGCATTTTCAATAATTTTTGGCGCGCCGCCTTCCATAATGGCCATGGCGCTGTTGGTTGTTCCCAAATCAATTCCTAAAATTTTGCTCATATATTTTTCTAATTTATTTATTTATTTCGTTATTAACTTTATCATTGTATTGATTAACGCTATTCTGCATTTCGTTTAATTGCACCTTGACGCCTGATTGCTCTGGCTGGGGCGCGGTTAATTTTTCATAAACCCCGCTTTTGGCAAAAACGATAATGGCGATAATCACAGCTGCCAGTAAAAGGCTTAGCAATAAAATATAACCATTTTTATTGTCCGACATATAAATTAAATTTCTTTATTAAGCTTATAAACTGAGACGCGAGCCGGGATAATCACTTTGCCGTTTAAGCTGTAGCCGGTCTTTAATTCGCGCGCCACTAAGTTGTCTTTATCGGCTTCGTCAGTGTCTTCGGTTTCTATCGCTTCCATTAAGGCATGGTCAAAGGGCTGGCCGGCGGCGGTAATTTCCACGACGCCCGCTTCGGCTAAAACTTTTTTAAATTGCCCTAAAACGTGTTTGACGCCTTCCAACCATTTATCATCAGCCGGCGCGTGTGCCAAGGATAATTTCAGATAATCGTAAACCGGAATAAAATCCCTGATTAAACTCTCATTGGCATAGCGGGCGAACTCTTCTTTTTCTCTGGCGGTCTGTTTTAATAAATTTTGGTAATCGGCCAAGGCGCGCAAATATTTAATTTTAAAGTCATCTGTTTTTTCTTCATCTTCTGTTATTTTTTGCTTATGGCTTTTCTCAGTCATAGAATTATGAAGTATGAATTAAGAATTATGGACTAAAGCAAATTACTTAGGTGCTTAATTCATAATTCTTAATTCCTAATTCTCGTTAAATTAATCGATTGTGAATATAATTAAGCAGGCTCAAATTACGGCCATAATCCATGCGCAAAGGACCAAGAATACCCAAAGCGCCCGCTTGCTCGCCATTTTTATATTTAACTAAAATGGAACTGCAAAAATTGCCGAAAGGTCCATCCGAACCGATTAAGATTAAAGGTTGATCAGCAATTTTATCAAAATAAGCTTCAACGATTTCATCCAAGCTATCAAACACTGCCGACAAATCATAAAGCAAATCATTGTCAATAAAATCCGGCTGAGATAATAAGTTGGCCAGGCCGGTATAGTAAACATTGCCCTGGTCATTCGCCCAAAAAACCGCTAAACCGGACAACTCGGCCAAATCTTTGGCCGCTTTTTTAAAATCATTATCAGCCGGACTCGGCAATCTGTCGGCCAAAACTTTGGCTTCGCGAGGACTTACTTTTTGCTCGTTCAATTTGCTTATATACCATTTATAAGCCGCTTCAGTCGGCACACGGCCGGCCGAAGTATGAGGCTGGACAATCAAACCAAGCCGTTCCAATTCAGCCATTTCATTTCTGACAGTAGCTGAAGAAATGTCTAAATCGTAATTATCAACCAAAGCATGAGAACTTACCGGCACGCCGGTTTTGATATATTCTCTGATGATAACTTCTAAAATTAAAGCTTGTCGATCATTCATACAAAAGCCATTTTATCATTTTTAGCAATCAGAAGTCAAGAGTGCTAAATAACAAAAAAACCTGAAATTTTTTAGCTAATTTCAGGCAATTTTTTTGAGGCAAAATTATTGTTTTTGAGTATCAAGTTGATGGGAGTTGAAATACCAGCGCAGGAAGTCGTCAGCCACCGCCACGGCCGTTGAGCTGCCTTCCACGCCCTCTTCAATCAAGATGGTTATCGCCACCTCCGGGTTGTCATAGGGCGCGAAGCCGATAAACCAAGCATGGGGCTTCTTTTCAGTTGACCACTGAGCTGTGCCGGTTTTGCCGGCCGCCGGCACCGGCAGGCTGTTTAAACGCTTAGCGCTGCCATCAGTAACCGCCAAGCGCATACCCTCCCTGACCACCTTTAAATTGGCTGGATCAATAATATTAGACTTAACCGCCGTTGTGTCGGTAATGGTAATTAATTTGTCTTCGCTGGACAAAACATATTTAACCAAATGCGGCCGATAGAGCGTGCCGCCATTGGCAAAATATGTCAGATAATAAGCCACCTGAATCGGCGTAACCAGCAAATCGCCCTGGCCGATGGACACGTGATAAGTGTCGCCGATATACCAGCGCTCTTTCTTGGTTGATTCTTTCCATTCTTTGGTGGGCAAAAACCCATTAGCTTCATTGGGCAAATCAATACCGGTTTGCGAGCCCAAGCCGAACAACTGAAAATATTTATCCAAGCGATCAATACCCAAGCCAACCGTGTCTTGATAACCGCCGCCGACATAATAAAAATAAGTATTAACCGAATTGGCAATGGCATGGCGAGCGTCGGTCCAGCCATGGCCGCCGGCTTTCCAATCAGGAAAAAACCATTCATTAATTTTCAGGCCGCCATTGCTTAAAAATTGCGTATGTTCATTAACAATACCCTCCTCCAAAGCGCCGGACAACACAACCGGTTTGATGGTTGAACCGGACGGATATTCGCCGGAGACGGCTCGCATAAACAAGGGCTTGTCCGGATGATTGGCCAAATAGCCGTATTCATCTTGGCTGATGCCGCGAGCAAAATCATTATTATTAAAAGTCGGCAAACTTACCAAGCTGATAATTTCGCCGTTTTGCGGATTGGAAACAATACCAACAGCTCGCGTTAAGCCAAGTTTTTTTAATTCGGCGCGCAATAATTCTTCCAGCTTAACCTGCGCCGCGCTGTCAATTGATAACACCAAATTATTGCCATCTTTGACGCGCGATTGGCTGATAACTTTTTTCTCTCGGCTTAAAGCGTCAACCTCAACTTGCCGCCGGCCGTTAATGCCTTTGAGCTCATTTTCATAAAACGATTCTAAGCCGCTCTTGCCCAAGTAATCAATCGGCGTATATTCATCGCCCGCTTCTTTTAATTCTTCCGAATTAATTTTGCCGGTATAGCCCAAAACCGGCGAATAAGACAGGGTTGGCAAAATATACTGGCGGCGGCTCTGGCTGGATAAAACCACGCCCGGCATGCGCGCCGCTTCCAAACTAATCAGCATCGCCTTGTCATAATCAATGTTTTCCGCAATCGGCAAAGGCTGATAAGCGGCAAATGATTTGCGGTCAATGGCGTTCAACTTATCATTAATTTCAGTCGCCGTCATATTGCCCAAAATAGTGGACAAACGATTGGTAATCATCTTTCTTTCAAGTTCATCAGCCGGCAAATCGGCCGGAATAAAATACAGCAAAAAATTAGCCACGTTGTGGACCAAAGGATTAAGATCTTTGTCGTAAATAATGCCGCGCTTAGCTTCAATTTTTTTAATGCGAATGCGATTGCCGTCGGATAGCTCTCGGTAATAAGCGCCTTTAGCCACCTGCAACCAATACAAGCGAGTTAAGAGCAAAATAAAACATAAAGCAAAGCCGATTCTAATCAGCCAAACCTTGCTCACATTAAAACCTCGTCCCAGCCGCAAACCGCCGCTTTGGCCGCTGACGAA
>JAKAEX010000033.1 GCA_021819805.1 bacterium
TAAATTTAATTTATGATTAATTTTTTACACACTTATTTGCCCGAGGCTATCTTGTTTAAAATCGGTTCTTTGTCTATTTATTGGTATGGCCTGATTTTAGCCTTGGCTATGTTGGCCGGCATCGGCATGGCTATTATGATTGGCCGTTTTTACAAAGTTAAAGCCGAGACAATTGTTGATTTCGCTTTTTGGCTGATTATTGGCGGCCTAATCGGCGCTCGTTTGTATTATGTCGGCTTGGAGTGGGCTTATTACAAAGACGATCCTTTATCTATTTTAAAAATTTGGCAGGGCGGATTGGCGATTCATGGAGCCATTCTTTTCGGCCTGCTCAGTCTCTGGCTGTTTGTCCGGCGGCGTAAGCTTGATTTTTGGCTCTTGGCCTCAATTGTTGTGCCGGCTTTGGCTTTAGCGCAGGCGATTGGCCGCTGGGGCAATTATTTTAACCAAGAGTTATTCGGCCTGCCGACAGCCGCGCCCTGGGGCATACCGATTGCCGAAATTAATCGGCCGGCCGCTTATTTGCAAAACAGTTATTTTCATCCAACCTTTCTTTATGAATCAATCGGCAACTTGGTTTTGTTTGGCTTTTTATGCTTGGCTCATTGGCTGTCCAGCCGAGAGACGGCTAATAAACAATTAAACCATAAAGCGATTGTGCTGGGTTATTTGATTTTTTATTCAGTTCTAAGATTTGTTATGGAAGAGTTTCGCATTGACGAGGTGCCGGCCATCGGCCATTGGCGCTGGCCGCAAATTTTCAGCCTGGCCTTGGCTTTAGCTTCATTGGCGGTTTTGATTATGTCGGCCTTAAAGCAGAGGCGAAAGGAAAAAGAAGATCTATTTTTGTAAACTTGCCTTTTTGAAGTTTTTGGCTTAACCTACTATAAATATCAATAAAGATTAACCCCCTCCTGACCTCCCCCTTCGTAAGGGGGAGGGGGACAAGGAAATATGTCCGGGCATTCTAAATGGGCAACAACTAAACGAGCTAAGGCGATTGTGGATTCCAAACGCAGCGCGGTTTTCACTAAGTTTGCCAATGTCATTTCTATTGCGGCGCGCAAAGGCGGCGATCCGGCGGCTAATTTTCAGTTGCGCATGGCTATTGATAAAGCGCGAGCCGTTAATATGCCCAAAGACAATATTGAACGAGCCATCAAGCGCGGCACCGGCGAAGCGGGCGGCGCGGCGATTGAAGAATTGATTTATGAAGCCATTGGTCCGGCTCAATCCCAATTTATAGTTAAGTGCTTGTCGGATAATAAAAATCGGACAGCGGCCGTGGTTCGCCATTTGTTTGATAAATATGGCGGCAGCTTGGGCGCGGTTATGTGGAATTTTGAAATCAAGGGCGTAATAGCAGTGAGCATTGAGCAATTAACAATTAGCAAATTAGATGAATTGGAATTAGAGTTGATAGATTTGGGAATTGAAGATTTTATTAAAGAAGATGAGGGAATTATTATTTACACTCAGCCGGGAGATTTGCAAAAAGTTAAACAATTTTTAGAGAGCAAAAATATCGCCACCGAATCAGCCGATATTGAATATGTGGCTAAAGAAAAAAAAGAGTTGACCGGCGAAGACAGAATTAAGTTTGATAATTTTATTGAAGCGATTGAAGATAATGAAGAGGTGGCGGAGTATTACACGAATATAGCGTAAAGCTAAAAGGTAAAATGTAAAAGCTTAGGTATCTTCTGTCGTCTGTTAGCCGACAGAAGATGATTTAATAAAAGGCGGCGCAGCCGCCTCCCAAAGCTTTTCGCTTTTCGCTTTTCGCTTTTAGTTTTTATATGATAATTTTAGGCATAGACCCGGGTATTGCCGACACCGGCTTTGGCGTGATTGAAGATTTAAACGGCCGGTTAAAAGTTTTGACTTTCGGTTCAATTAAAACCAAAGCCAATTTGCCGCTCGGCGAACGCTTGGCTGAACTTTACGACCAACTGGGACAACTAATTAAGCAATATAAACCACAAACGGCTGCGATTGAGCAGTTGTTTTTTTGCAATAATGCCAAGACGGCGTTGATTGTTGGCCAAGCCAGGGGCGTGGCCATGCTTTGCTGTCAGCAAGCCGGTTTGCACATTCTTGAATTTACGCCTTTGCAGGTTAAACAGGCGGTGGCGGCTTATGGCGGAGCTGATAAAAAACAGGTGCAGAGAATGGTTCAGGTGATTTTAGGACTAAAAGAAATCCCCAAACCGGATGATGCGGCTGATGCTTTGGCTCTGGCTGTTTGCGGTTTAAATAATGCTAATTTTTTAGCTAAAAAAGAGCTTAAAAAACATTAATTTAGGTTTGACAAAGACCTGATTTTGCGATAATATTATAGGAGGGAAAAGCCTTCCTTTTATTGTTTTTATTTAATAAATGAAGTTCTGGATCCCAGCTCGCGCTCTCCGCCCAGGGCGGATCGCTTGGCTGGGACAAATGCTCACACGCATTTGATTTTATAACTTTTAACTAAGTGTTATGTATTTATCTTATCTCGGACATTCTTGTTTTAAACTCCAGGACAAAGTCGGTCCTGAGGGCGTGGTGGTTGTGACCGATCCATTTGATCCGGCTTTTATCGGTTTAAAGATGCCAAGCCTGGAGGCTGACATTGTAACCATTAGCCATGATCACAAGGACCACAACTATTTAAAAGCTATTCGTAAAGAGCCTTTTGTTATTAATGCCGCCGGCGAATATGAGGTGCACGGCGTGTTTGTTGAAGGCATTGATTCTTTCCATGACAACAAAGAAGGCGCCGAGCGCGGCGGCAACATTATTTATCGCATTGAGGTTGATGATATTACCATAACTCATTTGGGCGATCTTGGCTCAACGCTTAATACCAAACAGTTGGAACGGCTGGAAGGCACTGATATTTTATTGTTGCCAGTCGGCGGTAAATATACTTTGGACGCCAAATTAGCGGTGGAAGTAATTAACCAAATTGAGCCGAGAATTATTATTCCAATGCATTATAAAGTTGATGGTTTGAAAATGGAAATCGATGGTTTGGATAAATTTATCAAAGAGCTTGGTTTGAAGCCGACCTATGAAGAAAAGCTGAAAATCAGCAAGCGTGAATTGCCGGCCGAGGATATGGAGTTAGTAATTTTGCAAATAAGTTAATTTTAAACATATGAGGAGGAAAAAATTTATTGAACCGGAAATAAACCAAGAAGAAATTGCCAATCTCAGAGCTTTGCTTGAAAAAGAAGAAGAATTGGAAGCGGATATGAAGCGGGAATTAAGAGAGGTGATTAAAACCAGAGACAAGAAACTAATGAGAGAGTTTAGCCGTTTGGAAAATAAAAATCGCCGTTTGATTATGTGGGTTGGCGTGATTGTGCTGATGTTGGCAATTATCAGTTTTTGGGTGTCTCGTTTGGATGTGATTATTACGCGGCCCTTAGCCACCGACAAAACTCAAGATTTTGATTTATCAGAGGCCAGCACCAATATGCAGACAACGGCGCAAGAAGTTATTAAAAGTATTGATGAAATTAAAAAACAAGCTCAATTGCTGGAGGCGGGAAGCAGTACTTCCTCTCAGCCGATAAAGACTCTTCCTAAATTGCCTTAAATTCTATGGTTAAAAGATTACAGTCTAAAAAGAAAGCCACATCAGATAAGTCTGAGCCTAATAGCGAAGCCAAGCAAGCCAGCCTGGTTTTAAATCAGGGCGCTTTGGTTAGCCAGCCCTTGGTTCAGGAAATGAGAACGTCTTATTTGGATTATGCCATGAGCGTGATTGTGGCGCGCGCCTTGCCCGATGTTCGCGATGGTTTGAAACCGGTTCATCGCCGTATTTTATACGCTATGTGGAATTTGGGTTTGAAGCCAAATGCTAAGTTCCGCAAGTCAGCCACCGTCGTCGGTGAAGTTTTAGGTAAATATCACCCGCATGGCGACAGCGCTGTTTATGAATCCATGGTTCGCATGGCTCAAGATTTTGCCATGCGTTATCCTTTGGTGCGCGGCCAAGGCAACTTCGGTTCTATGGATGGCGACAACGCTGCGGCTATGCGCTACACCGAAGCCAAGTTGGCGTCGATTGCCGAGGAAATGCTGTTTGATATTGAGAAAAAAACCGTTGATTTTATACCTAACTTTGATGGCACAATTGAAGAGCCTCGGGTTTTGCCATCCAAACTGCCAAACTTGCTTTTAAACGGTTCCATGGGCATTGCCGTTGGTATGGCCACCAATATTCCGCCGCATAATTTGCGCGAATTAGTGGCGGCTATTGAGCATCTGATTGCCAATCCGGAGGCGAGCATTGAAGATTTGATGCAATTTGTTCAAGGACCGGATTTTCCAACCGGCGGCATTATTTATAATTCCAAAGACATTTTACAGGCCTACACCACCGGCCGCGGCGGTATTGTTATGCGCGGCCAGGCCGAAATTGAAGAAAAAAAACAAGGCGATTTTCAAATTATTATTTCCGAGATTCCTTACCAGGTTAATAAGGCGACTTTGGTTGAAAAAATCGCTGAACTGGTTAAGGACAAAAAAATCGAAGGCATTAAAGATTTACGCGATGAATCAGATAAAGACGGCGTCCGCATCGTCTTGGACTTAAAGCGCGAAGCTTATCCGAAAAAGATTTTAAACTCTCTCTATAAACGCACTCAGTTGCAGGAAACTTTTCATGTCAATTTATTGGCCTTGGTTGATGGTATTCAGCCCAAGGTTTTGAATTTAAAAACCGTTTTGGAGGAATATATCAAGCACCGCGAAGTCGTGGTTCGACGCCGCACCGAATTTGAATTGGCCAAGGCCCAAGCGCGCGCCCATATTTTGGAAGGTTTGATGATTGCCTTGGCGCACATTGACGAGGTGATTAAAATTATTAAATCATCCAAAGACCGCGAACAAGCCAAGCTTAATTTGATGAAGAAATTCAAGTTGTCGGAAATCCAGGCGACAGCCATTGTGGAAATGAAGCTGGGCTCTTTGGCTAATTTAGAGCGTTTGAAAGTGGAGACCGAACTTAAAGAGAAGCGCAACTTGATTAAAGACCTGGAAAGCATTTTGGCCAGCAAGAAAAAGATTTTGGAAATAGTTAAAACTGAAGCGCGCGAGATGGCTGATAAATTCGGCGATGATCGCCGGACTAAAATTGTCTCTAAGGGCGCTAAGGAGTTTAATGTTGAAGACTTGGTGCCAAATGAAGAGGTGGTCGTTATGATGACTCGCGACGGCTACATCAAGCGCATGTCGCCGGAAACCTTTAAGGTGCAGACTCGCGGCGGCAAAGGCGTGATTGGCCTAACCACCAAAGAAGAAGATTCGGTGGAGTTTATGTTTACCACCATGACGCATGATGATATTTTGTTTTTTACCACCCGCGGCCGCGTGTTCCAATTAAAGGCTTATGAAATTCCTTCGGCCCAGCGCACAGCCAAAGGCCAGGCGATTGTTAACTTTTTGCAATTGCCGAGCCAGGAAAAAATTACCAGCGTTTTGCCTTTGGGCAAAATCAGCGCTGCCAAATATTTATTCTTTGCCACGGAACGAGGCTTGGTTAAGAAAGTTAAGCTGGAAGAATTTGCCAATGTTCGCCGCAGCGGTTTGATTGCTATTAAAATTAAAGAAGACGATAAATTGATTTGGACCAAACCGACTTGCGGTCAGGATTCAATTCAGTTGGTAACGGCTCACGGCCAGGCGATTCATTTTAAAGAAACCGATGTGCGCGATATGGGACGCAGCGCCGCCGGTGTGATTGGTATTCGTTTGCGCCGTGATGATAAAATGGTTGGTATGGGCGTAGTCACCGATGGCAAGGTCAAAGGCAAACAAGTTTTGTCCGTTATGTCCAAGGGTTATGGCAAACGCACCGACTTGAGTCTTTATAAGATTCAGGGACGCGGCGGTTCAGGCATCAAGACGGCTAAAATTACCGATAAGACCGGCGAGCTAACCAACGCTTTTGTGGTTGATAAAGAAAAAATGGACGATAAGGATTTGATTATTATTTCCGAAAAAGGCCAGGTTATCCGTTTGCCGTTTAAATCAATCAGTGAATTGGGACGAGATACACAAGGTGTGCGTTTGATGCGCTTTAAAGCCGAGGGCGACCAGGTGGCCGGGGTAACTTGGATTTAAGTTTGACGAAACCCAAGCTTTAGCGTAAAATTTGAATGTTCTGAGATGGTTTTAAAACCATTCTGGCTGCAATTTGTCTTTTTTACCCGATGCTTCGTTGGCCTGGCGCAAAATGATTTTCATCGTAATGCTATTACGTCTCAAATCATTTTGCTGGTCCGCCTCGCCTCGGCCAAAAAATTCTAAATTTCGCTACAAAATAGTTTCAAAATCATCTCAGTTTGTGTTAATTATTTTTAATTGCCTTGGTTAAAAACCTGGGGGGTTTAACTGGGTACAATAAATATGACAGAAAAAAAGCAGCAGAACACCAAGAACCTGGCTATCCTGGGCGGCGTAATTCTTTTGATTATCGTCGGTTTGGTGTTGACCAGCAATAAAAATTTGCTGAACGGCAAAAAGACGATTGGTCCGGCCGAGGCCAAAACCAAGGCGGAAGCTTTTATTAAAGATTATTTAGTAAAGGCTGACACCAAGTTCACAATTAGCGATGCCAAGGAGTACAACGCCGGTTTGTATGAGATGGACATTACGCTGGCTGACAGCAGCACGCCGATTAAGTCTTATATGACCAAAGATGGCAAGCTCTTTATTCCCCAGGCTATGGATATTGATGAGGTGAGCGGCAAGACTAAAGCGGCCGACAACAAGGCGGCCGACAATACGCAGACTCCGGCCAAAGAAGCGCCGAAATCTGATAAGCCAAAGGTTGAAGTTTTTGTCATGAGTTATTGCCCATATGGCACTCAGATTGAAAAAGGTCTTTTGCCGGTGGTAACCGCCTTGGGTTCCAAAATCGATTTTAAAGTAAAATTTGTTGACTACGCCATGCATGGCGATAAGGAAATAAAAGAGAACATGTTGCAGTATTGTATTGATCGCGACCAGGCCGGCAAATATTATTCTTACTTGGCTTGTTTCTTGAAGGCCGGCGATTCCGCCGCTTGTGTTAAGGAAACCGGCGTTGACCAGAAGAAGGCCGATGCTTGTGTAGCCTCAATTGACAAACAATATAAGATTACCGAAACCTTTAACAAAGGCGAGTCAGCTTGGGGTTCCAGCTTCCCCCCATTCCCGATTTATAAAGATGATAACACCAAATATGGCGTTCAGGGTTCTCCGACCTTGGTCATCAACGGCGAACAGGTTAGCGCCGGCCGCGATGCCGCCAGCTTAGCCAAGGCCATTTGCGCCGCTTTTACCGATGGTAAGAAACCGGCTGAATGCGACAAGGCTTTTGACAGCGCTTCTCCGGCTCCGGGCTTCGGCACCGGCACCCAGGCCGCTGGCAGTGGTTCTGCCGCCGGTTGCGGACAATAGAATTAAAACAAATAAAATAATAAAAACTCTCGGCACTTGCCGAGAGTTTTTATTATTTGATTAATAAGGATTATTTAGGGTTCTGGTGTAAAGTTGATTAATTTCCGTTGCCGATAAAACTCGGTTGTAAACTCGGAAATCTTCCATGCGGTATCTGACCGGACTGCAAGAAGCGCCACAGGCGCCGCCGCCCGGCCAACCATTAAAAACAATTGGCGCCGTCGTAATATTAATTGCGCCATCAATAGAGGTGGTGTTGGTTTCCTCGGCGCCGTTAATATAAATTTTGCTGGCTGAAGGATTG
>JAKAEX010000001.1 GCA_021819805.1 bacterium
TTACTCGACCAACAGTGATGCGTAATCTTCCCCAAAAATGCTTGGGGTATCGGATATAAACCGGCAAAACATCAACTTGGCCATGATAAGCAAACTTACTGATCCCCGGCTTCGGCTGAGTGCCTTTGCGCGTGCCGGCGGGAAACATTAGCATTGATTGCTTATCGTCTTTGATTAGCTTAATCACATTTTCGATTTGGCTTTTGTGCACCTGTTGCCTATCAACCGGCACGGCGCCCACCCAAGTAATAAATTGACCGAAACGCTTATTGGCGAACAATTCCTGTTTGGCAAAAAATCTCATCTTGCCGGGAAAAATTGAGCCAATCAACGGCGGATCAAAATTACTGAGATGGTTGGAGGCAATCAGATAGTGCTTGGTTTTTAGCAATTTGCGCTGGCCAAGCGGGTCTATAACCTTAGTCCGATAATACAAGCCATGGGCAAACAATAGCAATAAATACTTACAAACATAAAAAAGCCAGGGTTTCATCTTTACTCCCTATCTATAATTAATGAAAATTTATTTCAAAGAACATCTGCCAATATAGCCCGTTTTATTATAAATTTCAAGCGCCCCAACTTCGCGCCCTTAATCAAATAAAAAATCCCGAAATTTATTTCGGGATTCAAGTTGTTTCTTTGTACAAAAATTATTTAATGCCAACTTGCATAATTAGATGCTTGTTTTGATATTCCGGCCGGTCGGTGACTTCTTCACCAAACCAAGACGGTGGCACAAAATTATCGCAAGCTTCTTCTGACTTAAACTCCACTTCGGCAATGATTAAATTGTTCAGAGCTTGGCTGTAGCAATTTAATTCAACCACCAAAACGTCCTGGTGCGGAATAAAATAGCGAATTTTCTGTAATGTTTGTCCGCTTATGGCCGGCCATAAATCATCGAACTGAAAAGTATTAAGAGCGGTTTGATACTCTTGTCTGATTTTGCCATTACCCTGCTTAATAGTTAGATAGTGGCTGGCGGAGCCATAATCGCTTATTTCTTTTCTTAGTCTGATTTCCAGATTATCGGAAATATGCAAGTAGCTTTGAGAGATTTTTTTATACCGATACTTATGTAAGTCGGGCGGCAAAGTTTTAACCAAAAATCTTCTCTCAATTTCTTTATTGCTCATTGTTATACCCCTAAAAAAATAAATGGGTTAGGACATAATGATAAGGTCCTAACCCAAAAATTAATAAAAAACTATTATTTAATTATTTTGCCAACCTGCTTGTTAAACTTAATCAGATAGAAACCGTCCGGCAGTTTTGTTAAATAAAACTGTCCGCTTAGCTTACATGATTCTTGTTTATCAATTAATTGGCCCAAACAGTTGTAAACTTCCAACTCTGCCTGATATTCATCAACCAATTGGTAATTAATGGTTTGCCCATCAAATTGCCATTGGCTGCGCTTAGCTTGGCTATCGCTGACGTCTGTGAATAATTGATTTTCTAAGATGGTTAAATCCAAGGAATTAACATCACCGTCATTATTCATGTCCGCAGCCCATCTTTGGTAGCAGGTAGGAATAATTTTTTTATCAATTATATCCTTCATTATCCGCCAATCATCAATCGTTTTCCTGAGATTGCCAAAATTGAGGTCCAAATCTCCTTTGACAAAATATTGTCGGAAGATAGGATTAAAATCTATCAGCCAACTTGTTTTTTTGTTGGCCACAAGCGGTCTGCCATCTAAACCGCTGGCAACGATATTATCAATTAAGATAGTTTCGCTAACAGGGCATAGATCTGTAAACTCAATTTGCAGTTTCATAATAACCCTGGGATTTTTACTTCCGGGGTTGGGCTGTAAGACTGAAGACAGTGATGAATAAACCACGGCGTAATATTTTTTACCGCCGGTTTCTCCTAAAAAGTTTATATCCACCATCTTATTATCCGGATTACCATTTAAATCCACTGGGCTTATATTTTTTACTGCCATGTTGGGCGGTAAAACCACTCTGAAATTAATGGCGTCTGTAGTTTCCACCACATTATCCATATCCAAGTAAAGCTCCAGCCAGCCTTTATCAGCAGGACGGCTATCCAGATGAAACCAAGTTTGCGGTTGAGTTAAGAAATACTTAACCACCAAACCGGTCGTGTCTTCATTACCGCCCAAATCAATGTCCACAATTAATGGCTGATTTGCAACCACTAAAGTAGTGTCATCTCTTTGCGCTGTAATATTACTGAGGACTAATCTTTTTATGCCTGATGCTCCGTTATAACTGAACACCAAATCTAAGGCGTTGTGCCATTGATTCATTGGCGCATCCATCATTAAATATCTGGAACTAATCGTTATGCGTGAGCCGTTTATTGCCGAATTCATCGAAAGCAAAGCCGGATTAACGCTTTTAAGATTAATGCCTTGAGGCAGATTAAGGTTAAAGGCTAAGGTATCCCAGCCCTTTCCCCAATAAGACAAGTTAACTCTAACTTCTGATTTTGCCGAATCAACAAAAACAAAAGAGTTTAACCAGATAGAGTCTTTAGTGATAATCGGCGGTTGTCCTTGACCCAAGTCAATGACCTGCGACAAGTTGCCGGTAATCTTCAAAGGCTGGTTGGCTAAATCCAAGGCTTGAAAATTATTCAAGACAATGGTTCGAGTGCCGCTGGCAGCCGGATCAAAGCCGAAAATAATTTCAGCCAAGGCGGCGTCAGCGCTGGGTGGAAAACCTTTGTCGTCAGTATTGGCAATATTGACTTCATAGTAATTCCCAACCCGGTTAAGGCCCCAGCTTCTGCCGATTGAATCGGTCAAAGCAATGGATTTAATATTTAAATCCGAAGGGAACAGTTGAAAGCTCAACTTATTAAAGCTAAATATTTTACTTTTATAAAAAAGTTTTATTTTAGCTTCGTTCGTTTGCCTGTTAACAGTCCCCGCTTCAACCCGAATTATCAGCGAATCATTTTCATCAGGCGGTTTAACACCCAAGTTAATAATGATTTCGCTTTGTGTCGGTGTCGTTAAAGCAAAGGTGGCTGAATTGTTAACGCCGATAACTGAAAAATTATTAAAGTTTATTTTGATTTCCCCGTATTGAGGAATTTGATCAACAAACTTTACATAAAATTTCATAATGCGCCTGGTGTTGGCAGAGACCGGTAAATATAAACTGGGATCCTCCGGCATCCAATAACGGAACCTGTCCGAATTAAGCGACAGCGGGGTGGCCCGAGTATACTTATTAGTGTCTTTACTGCCATCATCTTTGGGACAAAAAGCCGGTATGGCATTAGCCCCGATAACAGAGTTGTTGTAAGTAATCGTGTCGTTAAAATTAATTTCTTTAACAACAAAATCATTGGCGACATCAACGTCAATCCAAATAATGCCTTCCAAGCGATTAATGGTATAAGCGCCCGGTCTGAGTTCGCATCTAAATTGCTGAGCAATTGAGATGGCTTGACTTAGTAGAAAGACTACCAAGATTAGTGAAAAAAATCGTTTCATCAGATACTCCTTTTTGTTGGTTTAACAGCTGTATTTATTGTTATTTATTCAATTGTTAATTTGCGTCTAAACTAAGCATTTTGCTTATTTAGCTGATGCTATAAAATATCATATTTCTCTAAATTTGTCAATGTTTGAAAAAAAATAAAAAAAGACCTCAACGGCCTGATTAATTTTGGCTAAAATTAAAGATTTTCTATAATTTTAAGAGTTTCTTTAGCGCATTTTTCCCAGCTAAAATGCTTAACTTGTTCCAGACCAGCCACCTTAAGTTTAGCTCTTAAGGGCTCATCTTGGACGATTTTAGCCATTTTGGCGGCTATGTCATTGACGTCATTGGGGTCAAATAAAAGGGCGGCGCCATTGGCAATCTCGGGAATGGCCGCCACATTGGAAGCGGCAATCGGCGTGCCGGCGGCCATGGCCTGCAGCAAAGGAATGCCAAAACCTTCATACTTGGTGGGAAAAATAAAAGCGTCGGCGCCTTTAAAAATGTAAGCCAGGTGGTTCTCCTCCACCCAGCCGGTCGCCTGCACTTCGCCGGCCACATCAAATTCATTAATCAAATATTTTATTTCATCATAACCGAAGCTGGCATCGCCGACTAAATATAGTTTGTGCTTGAGTTCATGGTTTTTCCTGGCCAAGGCATAGGCTTCCACCAAGGCGGCGATATTTTTTTTCTTTTCCAAACGGCCGACATAAAAAATATAAGGCGTTTCAATACCATAAGCTTCCAACACCGAAGCCACTTTTTTGTCTTCAAAGTCGCCGTGAAACAAATCAACATTATAGCCGTTGTGGACGACTTTAATTTTAGCCGGATCGGCTTGATAATATTTTATAATTTCCTGTTTGGAAAACTCGGAAATGGTAATAATGGTCTGGGCGTGCTTTAGAGCATAGCCGGTTGACCAATCAAGATAATCCATAGAGGTTGCCCGATATTTGCCGGCGGTTAAAAACAAAAACAGCCAATCCCAAAATTTGGTTTGGTAACCGATTTTTTCTTGGCTGTATAAAGCTTCTTCTTGCTTGTAGCCGATATCATGAATCGTCACGATTGATTTTTTGGGGTGAATTAAAGGCAGAGCGTGCGCCGGCACAAACAAAACATCCGGCCGTTTAGTCAGCATCTCCCAAGACAAACGCCCTTGAGTCCAAAAAAATTTAAAAGGCCAGTTTAAAACTTTACCGCGAAAATTGTTATGCGGACTGATAAGTTTTTGGTAGCCGTTTTCGTCCGTCTTGTAATCGGAACGGCGGAAAGATGGGTTATCGCTGGTTAAATCAAGCAAGCCATTTTTCAAGGGCTGGTCTGAATACAAAACATACTGATTTTTATCATCAATCGCCGCCAATTCTTTAATTAAATAATATGAATACCATTCGGTTCCGCTTTTGTGGCTGCGGTTGGCTCGACTGGCATCAATACCTATAATCATAATTTTTAATTTTGTAATTTTTACAATTTTTAAATAATTTTTAATTTCTAATATCATTAAACAAACAACGTTCGGAGGTTTTTTAAAAATTTAGATATTATTTATAAAATTAAAAATTCAAAAATTCAAAAATTTTTCCCTATTTACTTGGAGGCAAGTATACTGCGTCTGTATGACTCCAGGTTCTCCAAGGCGATGCCTGTGCCTTTGGCGACGCAAAGCATCGGTTCGTCGGCGATAAAGACCGGCACGTCAGTTGTGCGATAAATCAATTGGTCAATATTCCTTAATAAAGCGCTGCCGCCCGACAAAACCATGCCTTTATCCATAATGTCCGAAGCTAATTCCGGCGGCGTGCCCGATAAGAGGCCTTTGACCGCTCCGATAATCGCTTCCAAAGCGTCTTGCAAAGCTTCGGTCACATCATCAGAGCTGATAATAATATTGCGCGGCAAGCCGGTAACCATATCCCGTCCCCTGATTTCCATGGTTAATTTATTTTCCAAATAAAGCGCGCTGCCAATATTAATTTTAATATCTTCAGCCGTGCGTTCACCGATCGCCAAATTATATTTGCGGCGGATAAAATCCATTACCGAAGCGTCAAAACGGTTGCCGCCGACTCGGACTGAAGTTGAAGTAACAACCCCGCCTAAAGAAATGACGGCCATTTCTGCCGTCCCTCCCCCGATATCAACGATCATATGTCCAGCGGCCGAGCCGATAGGAATATCAGCGCCCACCGCCGCCGCAATCGGTTCTTTAATAATATAAGCAGCTTTGGCGCCGGCTGCGATGGTCGCATCAATAACGGCGCGCCGCTCGGTTGAAGTAATGCCGGCCGGCACGGCCACCATCACTTCCGGACGAAATAAACGAATACCGCCCAAAGCTTTATTGATAAAATATCTCAACATGGCTTCAGTCGTCCGATAATCGGCGATGACGCCATCTTTTAATGGCTTGATGGCAATAATATTGTCAGGCGTTCGGCCCAACATGTCTTTGGCTTCGTTGCCGACAGCTAATATCTTTTTATCTAAAGTGGAAATCGCCACGACACTGGGTTCGTTAATAACAATACCCTTCTTGGGCAAATGGACTAAAGTATAAGTTGTGCCCAGGTCGATGCCGATTCTTTTGATAATCATAATTAGAATTTGAGACTGAAATTTTTATCGGACTGTAAGTCGCTTTTATAGCGGAAGCGACTGCCGGTAATGTAGGAATAAAAGACGGCCGGTTCATAAGCCTTGATTGAGCGCAAAAATTGAAAATCAAGGTTTAATTCGCCAATTCTGGCGCCGGGCTGCTTTTGCACCGTTAAGCCATAATCGCCGTTTTTATAGGAAGCATACAAATTATAGGGCAATTTATACTCAAATGACAAGCCCCCGATTTTACCCGGCTCAATTTCCACCAAAGCCCCGAAATAAGTCTTGCCCAGCTCTTCGCCAACCACTACATCTTCCTGATTACCGCTATAGCCGGCGGCTTTTATCAACTTGCTGCCCTTGGGCACATAAACTCGGGTAAAGCTGCGATAACGGGTCGTCTTCCAAGTGAAAGTGCCGCGATTGGCATAATTAACTCTTACTCTGGCCACCAAGCCATCGGCGGTTTCTTGTAAGCTGTAATCAATACTCTTGTTAACCACTGAGTCGCTTTTTAAAGCGCCCATATTGGCATCAACCACCAACAAATAATCGTCAGAGGTATTTTTAATTTCACCCAGCCAGCCATTATTTTTGGCAGACTGGTAAATAGTCGGATTGGTGGTATAGATTAAAATATTTTTGGCATCCAAATTAGCGCTGATAATTTCCAAAAGCTTTGACCAGTCTTTATCCAAGTTAGCTAAAATTTTAGCTTGCATGGCCTTAGTGATGTCGCCGATGACCGCCTTGCGATTCCAAGATGATAAACCAAAGTTGGTAAAATCTTTTTCCACTGTGTCTTGCAAAAGATTAACGAAGTTAGCTTGAGTGTAAACTTGCCCGCGCACCGCAATCGGCCCGGTTAATTCCAATAAATCAGTAATGGCCTTGGGCGTTAGACCGACAATCAAGTCAAAATTATCCAGGCTGTCCGGCGCCGGCATTAATTTATTTTCTTGAGTATAAAACCAAGCGATTTTCTGAGCCGAGGTCTGCCAGTCCGGCGACCAGTTGGCATCGCGCATATACCAATTGACGGAATTCAAATATTTTTTTAATTCCAGCGGCGGCTCAACTTTAAATCTGTCTTTAACCGGCATATCTAAGTGATAAATGTCGTTGGTTTCCAATCTGACTAATTCGCCATTGGCCGTTTGCGCCAAGCCATAGGTGCCGATAAAACCGCCGGTCGGCCGCAGCTCGTCATTGTTTTGCAGAATAAATAAATAATTAGTCGGCTTGGGATAACCGCCCAAAATCGGCAAAATTTCCGCCAGTTTGGCGGCTTTGGCCACCTGAGCCTGATTGTTTTTTATTTTGGCCGCCAAATCGTCCAAATCAATGCCTTGATCAATAATCAACTGGCGATTTTTAATCTTGCTTAAATCGTTTTCAGCCAAAGCCAAATTATTGGTGGCGCGCCGCAAGTCGGCTTGGCTATCCACCAATAATTTCATTAAATCTTTTTTCTGCTGTTTGTCCAGCCGACTCAAATCAAAAGCCGCTTGATTGGGCAATAAGCGATAAAAATCATTAATAATTTTTGAGCTGTCAGCCAGCGACTGGCTAACCAAGCTGCCGGTTTCCAATAAATAAATGCCGTCGTTTAGTTTGCCACTGGTAAAAGGCAACCAGCCCAAAGGGCTTAAGCGAATTTTTCTGAGTTCGCTTAGCGAACCGCCAAAATCGCTGGCCGCTTGCGCGCTTACTTTATTTAATTCCTGCCAGCGGCCGGCATCGGCCAAGCCGGCAGCTTTTTCCAAACCGCCCTTGCCGGCCAAGGCCTGCCAATAAATTTGCTTAAGGCCGGGTAAAAAAATTAGTAAATTAATAATTAAAATTAAGAGAAGGCCCGACAAAGTCCAGACTGTGTAAGTTAAAAATAAAATCAATTGATGGCGTCGGCGCCGTTTATGCCAATCAAAAACATCAATCACGTCTTCCTTGATTTCTTCGGCATACAGAGCCAATAAATTATTTTTTTTCTTGCGACCGAACATAATTGAAGTATAGCAAAAATTTTTGTAATTTTATAATTTTATTCATTGCGTAAGGCTTCAATCGGATCAAGGTGCGCCGCTTGCCGCGCCGGATACAAACCAAACAACACGCCAAAAACCAAAGAAAAACCCAGAGCTACCACATAAGCGATGGTTGGCACAGAAAACTCCCAAGCCAAACCATAACTTTTGGCGCCGATGGCAATTAGGTAAGCAAAACCCAAACCCAAGGCAATGCCAACAATGCCGCCCAAAAGCGTAATCATTACCGACTCAACCAAAAACTGCAGCATAATGTCGCGAAAAGTCGCGCCGACGGCTTTGCGTAAGCCGATTTCAGCGGTTCTTTCTGAGACCACCACGTACATAATATTCATAACGCCGACGCCGCCGACAATCAAAGAAATAATCACAATGCCTAAGAGCAGCCAAGTAACGGCGTTGGTCGCAGTTTTTAAATTAGCCAAAGCTTCAATCATGGTAACAGTGCGAAAATCATCTTTGGCCGGATCGGTAATTTGATGATCTTGTCTGATGATAAAACGAGCTTCTTCAGCTGTGTCATAAGCTAAGTTGGGATCAACCAGCTGATGAACCATGTAAGTAATATAATCAACGCCCATGATTTTTTTCTGCATAGTGCGAATCGGAATATAAACATAGTCGTCATAATCAACAAACATTACTGCTCCTCGCTCGGCCATAACGCCGATAACTTCAAATTTTTCTTTGCGGATGGTGATCAGTTTGCCAATCGGATCTTGGTCGCCGAATAATTTTTCCTTCATCTTGCTGCCCAGCACCGCCACCGGCGCCAAGGCGCGATCTTCCGCGTCAGTAAAAAATCGTCCGCTCTCCACGTGGCTTTTATCTATATTAATATAATCAGCCGAAACGCCAAACAAATATGCTTTGCGCGTTTCATTGCCATAGCTCGTTAGTTCTTGCCCCATTAAAGCGCTGTAAGCCGCCTTAACATTTTTACTCTTGGAGACCGCTTCCATATCCTTAAGATTCAGAGTGGTAATTTGCACGCCGCGCGCCAAGGCGCTGGCCGATTCAAATTCTGCGGCCTGGCCCTTTTTATTGCTGGGCACCTTAATTTCAGTTTCAATAATGTCCGTGCCAAAAGACTCAATCTGGCCGATAACCAATTGGGAAACGCCGGCGCCGGCTGAATAAACGACAATCACCGCCATAATGCCGATAACCACGCCCAAGCAAGTCAAAGCCGTCCGAGCCTTGTTGGTGGACATAATTCTGAAAGCGGTTTTGAAAAAATCAATAAATGACATAAATTATTCGTGGCGTAAGGCTTCAATCGGATTTAATTTGCTGGCGCGAAAAGCCGGATAAAGACCAAAAATAACGCCGATGCCAATAGAAATAGAAACGGAAATAGCGATTGAAAACCAAGAGAAACTATAACCCCATTCATAGCCCAGGCCATTAACCACCAGCGACACGCCGACCGATACCAGTTCGCCGATAATAATGCCGATTAAGCCGCCAACTAAAGTGATAACGCCTGATTCAACCAAAAATTGCCAGCGGATATCTTGATTAGTGGCGCCGACGGCTTTACGCAAACCGATTTCGCGCGTGCGCTGAGCCACGCGAATCAACATGATGTTCATAATACCGATACCGCCGACCAAGAGCGATAAACCGGCCATGGCGGCCAAGAAAAATTTCAAGGAATTAGTCACAGTTTTAATAGTGTTAATAGCTTCAGCCGATGAGCGAACCGTAAAGTCATCGTTGGCGCCGGAAGAATCACTAATGCCGTGGCGTTCGCGCAAAGTTAGTTTAACCATATCAATGGCCTGCGGCACATCGTCGGCTGTATTAACTTTAAGGCGCAACATATTAATATGGTTAATGCCCAAAATTAATTTTTGCATGGAAGTAATCGGCAATAAAATATTTTCGTCGTTATTCTGAAAACCAACCGTGCCCTTGGCTTTCATCACGCCGATAACTTCAAATGATTGATTTTTTATTTTAATATTTTTACCCAAAGCATCGGTCGCCCCGAATAAATCATCTTTGACTGTAGCGCCCAGCACAGCCACGCGCGCCACGCCCTTCTCTTCGGTCTCAGAAAAAAATCGACCCTCGGCCACTTCCGCCTGCTCTACTTCCAAGTAGTCAACAGTCGTGCCATTAACAGTGCCAGTCATTTGGTTGGAGCCCCAGCTCACAGTTTCCGAGCCATTAACATAAGCGGCCACCGCTTTAACATTTGGCACATTGGCCGGATCTTTCATGGCCATGGCGTCTTCATAAGTAAGTGTCGTAATGGTTATGCCAAAGGCGCTGGCCGGCGGCCCTTTGTCTTCTGATTTGCCGGGTAAAACCCCAACTAAAGTCGGCCCAAAGCTTTTAACTTGAGCTAAAATCAAGTTCTGGGCGCCATCGCCGATAGCCACAATAATAATAACCGAGCTTACGCCAATAATAATGCCTAAGGCTGTCAAAAAGCTACGGCTCTTGTTTTGCCGCAGATTTCTTAATGAATTAAGGATTAATTCCTTAAGATAGAGGTAATGCCTTGACATTTTTTAAATTATGTGATTTAATAATAAAAACTACAAACGCACCTTTTATTAACAAAAACGGAGAATAAATATGGAAACAGCCAGCACTCTGTCGATAATGACAAAAGTTGACTCTGTCTTCTATGACTTTGCCGATCTTAATTTGCCATCTGGCTTGAAAATAGCAGTTGGCATAGAAACAGGATTCCTAACCGCCTCGGAAAGAGACTTGTTTTGCCTTAATGATCTTAGGAAAAAAATAAGTCTTAATATCTTTGAAAAATTGATTGCTAATAAAGACACCAAAATAACAGCCGTAAGCACTTTTATGAACAAAAATTACGGACGTTTGCTACTGGCCAAGCCTAACCAAGATTCCTTCCAATTATCCAATGAAGACTTCAAGGCCTTGGAAGAACATTTAAGAACCAGGTTAGCAGTTTGGTAATCAATAATTTCGTTTTTGAAAAATAGCCGCTTAAATTAAGAGCGGCTTTTTTTATTGTCAAGAAAGCGGGAGAAATAAAAATATATTTTTATTTCCGAGCGAACGCGGATAACGTGCCACTCCAGCGGCCTATTTCAGCAATTCGCCGTCGCGCGCTTTGCGGCGATGCTTAACTTCATAGTCGTCGGTAATTTCTCCGTCTTTAATTTTAATAATGCGCTTGGCGTGTTCGGAGGTGTAGGTTTCGTGCGTGACCAAAATAATCGTATTGCCGGCCTCATTCAGGTCTTGGAGCAATTCCATAATTTGCGTGCCGGACTTTGAGTCCAAGTTGCCGGTCGGTTCATCGGCAAAAATAACCGCCGGTTCATTAACCAAAGCGCGAGCAATAGCTACGCGCTGTTTTTCACCGCCGGAAATTTGGTTGGTGTGATACTCCAAGCGATGGCTTAAACCGACGCTTTCCAAAACCTTAATCGCCCGCTCGGTTGGATCAAAGCTTTTATCATGACGATAAACCAAGGGTAATTTAACATTTTCCAGCACCGTAGTGCGCGGCAATAAATTAAAAGCTTGAAAAACAAAACCGATTTCCGTATTGCGCATCTTGGCCAATTCGTTATCGTCTAAACTATGAACATTTTTGTCATTAAATTTATAGGTGCCGCTGGTTGGCCGATCTAAAAAACCCATGATATGCATCAGGGTTGACTTGCCCGAACCGGACGGGCCCATAATGGAAATAAATTCGCCTTTGGCAACATCAAAAGTAATACCGTGCAAAACTTTAGTCACGACTTCCTCGTTGTGAAAATCTTTTTTAACATTATGAAGCGAAATTAACATTAGTTGGTGGTTTTAGTATTGTCTTTGATGTAGGTAATGATTTCATCCCCTTCTTTAACGCCGGAAATTACCTCCACCATGCCGCCATCGCCCGATAAACCCAAATTAACCGGCACTTCAGTCATGGTTTGGCCGTTGAGTACGCGCACATATTTATTACCTTCTTTATCAACTACGGCTCGAGCCGGCACCATTAAAGTGTCATCTTTAGCGGCTGTTTTAATTTCGGCCGTGGCTGTCATGCCCGGTTTAACTTCTTTATCGCCGGGCGTAAAGTCAACTTTAACCTTATAATAAGTTACGCCCTGAATCACGGTTTCAGCCGGTTCAATAAAAATAACCTTGCCCTCAAATTTAACACTGTCGCCATAGGCGTCCAAAGTAACTGCCGCCGGGTCGTCAAGTTTAATTTTGGCAATATCGGTTTCCGCCACGTCAATTTCTATTTCATAATGATTTTGTGCAATCATCACAATTACCGGCTTGGTTGTCATGGTTTGTTCGCCGACTTTATAATTTACCTGAGAAACAATGCCGTCAATCGGCGCTTTAATCGTGTCATTAGCCATCTGGTTTCTGATTAAATCCAAAGATGATTGAGCCTGAGACACTTGCGCGCGCGCCAATGCCACATCTTCCGAGCGAGCCTTGGCCGTTATCTGTTTTAATTGCGCTTCGGCTGTTTTTAAACCGGCGGAAGCCGCCGAATTGGTTTTGGTGGCGGTAATTTTAGCGGTCGCTAAAGTATTTTTAGCAGAGATGGTAGCATTATCCAAAGCCACCTTAGCGTCATCTAAAGCTTGCTTAGCGGCTTGCAAACTGGCTACGGCCGTTGAAATGGTGGTTGATTGAGTGGAGATGGTGGTTTTATCAGCGTCTAAGGTTGCTTGAGAAAAATCAACGGCGGTAATGCTGTATTCCAGGGCGTTGAAACAATAATTTAAATCCTTAAAAACCAAGTTCAAGGCGCTAATCATGGAATTATAATAAGCTGTCAAACCGGCGATATCGCTGGCGTCAGCCGGCCGCTTGGCGTTGGCTGCATCCAAAGCGTTATCGGCTAAAATATAGGTACTCTTGGTATTAATTAAATAGGCATCATTTCTGACACTTAAATAATTTTTAAGATTAGTGTCGTCTGTGAGCCGCTTGACGGCGTCCAGAGCGGCCACGCCGACAATTAGTTTGTTATCTAAGGTGGTTAAGAGCGCATCAACTTTATTATCATAAGATTGGCGATAAGTTGATTTGGTGCCTCCGGCCGTTTGATTAATCAAGTCATCATAAGTTTGCTGAGCTTGCGCCACAGCTTCGGCATTGCTGGTTTGAGTTTTATCCAAATTATCTTGCGCCGCTTGATAGTTAGCTTCGGCCACGGCGATATCCTCGCTGGAAGCGCCAGCCAAAAGCTTGTTGAGCTTGGCTTGCGCCACAGTTAGGTTGGCTTCCGCCTCTCTGGCCTTGATTAAATAATCAGAATCATCCAGCTTGGCTAAACTGTCGCCGCTTTTAATTTGTTTGCCAACGTCGGTGTTGATGACGGCCAGCTTGCCCGGACTTAAAAAATTAAGTTCCAGTTGGTCAATCGGCTTAATCGTGCCGGTTTCGGAAACCGTCTGGATCAATTTGCCGCGGACAGCTTTAACCGTGGTGTATTCAATCTTTGGTTTGCGGTTGGCTAAAACAGCCCAAGTTATGCCGGCAATGGCTAAAACAAGAATAACTGTAAAAATAAACCTTTTTCTGATTCTTAATCTTCTCATATAAATAAACTACAATAATCGGGCCTTTGCCCGTTTTTTATATTATAACAAAAATTTTAGCTTAAAACAAACCCAAATACTGAATTTCTTCCTCTAGTTTTATCTGATATTTGGCCTCGGCCGCCTGTTTAATTTTGTCAATTAAAGCCTTAACCTCTTTGGCTGTCGCCGCCTGGCGATTAACAATAAAATTGGCGTGCTCTTGGCTCACTTCAGCACCGCCGTTTTGCTGGCCTTTAAAGCCCAAGTTATCTACGACCAAGGCGCAGGCTAATTTGCCGCCTTTAATTTTCTCGCTGGCGGCCAAAACTTCAACCAACTGATCAGCTGCCGTTAAGTTCTTAAAAACACAGCCGGCGCTGGGCAACTGAGGCTGTTTAGCCAGGCGTTCGGCCAAAATCTTAGCCATACTCTGACTGATTAATTCTTGGTCGCCGGGTTTGAGAGCAAAAACCGCTTGCCAAATTATTTTACTCGGGTCTTGTTTGAACAAGCTGTGGCGATAGGCAAAATTTAGTTGACTGGCCGGCAGAGTTTTAAATTGTTGGTCGCTTGTATCAAAAAACTCAACTTCCAACAAAGCCTCGCCGGTGGCTTGGCCATAAGCGCCGGCATTGCCTCTAACGGCGCCGCCCACGCTGCCTGGAATGCCTGAAGCCCATTCCAAGCCGCTCAAGCCCTTAATTTCCGACAAAGCAACCAAGTCGCTTAATCTGGCGCCGGCTCCGGCTATTAATTGTTCACCCTTATCAATTAAATCTTCATTTTTTAGTTTAATAACCAAGCCGTCAAAACCTTGATCGCTCACTAATAAGTTGCTGCCGCCGCCTAAAATAAACCAAGCCAAGTTTTCAGCCTGGCTGTAAGCTATCGCCTCTTGCAATTCCTCTTTGGTTTTGACTTCAACAAAATATTTAGCCGGACCGCCGATTTTAAAAGTCGTGTAAGGCGCTAAAATAATATTATTTTTTATTTTATCTTTAATCATACTTTAACTTTTAACTAATTGTTGCCCTATCCGAAACACATCCCCTGCTCCCATCAAAACCACAACTTCATCGCCTTGAATCGTTTGCCGCAAATAGGCTTCAGCTTGTTCCAAATTAGGCTGATAAATAGTTTCTAAAGCGGGTTTAGCTTGTTTGATGGCGGCAATTAAATCTTGGGAGGAAAAATCGCTGGCCGCTTCGCGCGCGCTGGCATAGATTTCCAAAACAATTAATTTATCAACATCCTCAAAGCTTGTCGCAAAATCATCAAGGAGAGCTTCGGTGCGGCTAAAAGTATGAGGATGAAAAACCACCACAATTTTTTTATCGGGGTAAAGCTGTTTTAGACCGGCGATGGAAGCCTTAATTTCTGTCGGGTGATGGGCATAATCATCATAAATAATCGCTTGCTTAAATTCGCCCAATTTTTCCAAACGACGGCTGGTGCCGCAAAACTCGGCCAAAGCGATTCTCAACAAACGCAAATCAGCGCCCAACTCCAGACTGGCGGCAATTACCGCCAAAGCGTTTGAAACATTGTGTTGGCCGGGCAGACAGATAGAAAAATCGCCCAAATCATCGGCGCCCATTTTTACTTTAAAATATTGCCGGCCATTTTGATATTTAAGATCATAAGCTTTGAATTCAGCTTCAGCTTCTATAGCATAACTTAAAAGCTTGGCTTGAGCGTTGCCGGCCAATCGCCTAACGATGGCGTCGTCAAAATTAGCCACCAAAGCCTCTTTATCTGTAAGCTTATTAACAAAATCGGCAAAAGCCTGTTCATAAGCCGCCCTATCCGGAAAAAAATCAGGATGATCATAATCAACATTATTCAAGAGAATCATTTTCGGCTTCAAAGCGGCTAACTTATTTTGGTATTCATCGGCTTCGGCCACCAGCAGGTTTGATTTGCCAACCAAACAAGCGCCGCCGAATTGCGGCACACAGGCGCCGACCAAAACGCTCGGCTTCAACTCAGCTTGATTTAAAACAAAACCCAGCCAGGCGCTGGTAGTGGTCTTGCCGTGCGAACCGGCGACGGCAATGCCAAAACTTTGATTAAACACCTCAGCCAAAGCTTCGGCGTAAGTCATAACTTTGCGGCCGCTCATTAAGGCCGCTTTAACTTCTTCGTTGCTATTATTATAAGCCGTTGAATAAATTATCAAATCTGCGTCCAAATCAAGATTGTCCGCCTTAAAACCGGTTTTGATTTTTATACCCGACTTAGCCAGAGCTTCGTCAGTCATAAAAACTTCAGCCGTGTCGCTACCGCTGATGGTAATGCCTTGACCGGCTAAATATTGGGCCAGCATGGTCATGCCCACGCCCTTAATGCCAATCATGTATATATTTTTGATCTTTAACCAATCCATTTATTTTACTAATTCCTTAATGATTTTTATTATCTCTTCGTTGGCGTCTGTTTTTAAAGTCTTTTGCAAATTATGCCCTAAACTGTTTAATTTTTTAGCATCAGCCAAAACTTCTTTGATCTGGCGATAGAGTTCGGGCGAATTTAATTTTTTCTGATTTAAAACTATGGCCGCCTGCGTCTCAGCTAAAACTTTAGCATTGGCTTCCTGATGCGAGTCGGGCATCGGGATAATAATGGCGGGCTTAGCTAAATAAGCCAATTCGGCCAAGGTGCCCATGCCGGCGCGGCTAACCACCAAATCGGCCGCCGCATAAGCCTTGGCTATAGCTGATTGATCTAAAATTGCCGCCTGATAATAACCTGACGAACCAACAATTTTAAGCCCTTTGCCTGTCCCCGTCAAGTGAATCAGCTGGCAAACTTGCGTTAAATTATAAAGATTGTCGGTAATCAAGCGATTTAAACGGCTGGCGCCGGTGCCACCGCCTAAAACTAAAACCACCGGCCGATCATTATTTAATTTAAAATATTTTAAAGCCTCAGCTTTGGCGCCGATATGATCAAATAAATGCTGTCTAATCGGCAAACCGGTCCAAGTCGCCTCGCTGTAATCTTTAGTTGATTTCTTAAAGCTTACAGTGATCCGCTTGGCCAAACGAGCCATCAACTTATTAGCTAAGCCCGGCACATAATCTAATTGATGAACCAAGACTGGAATTCTTAACAACCAAGCGGCCGCCACCACGCCCACGCTCACAAAACTGCCGGCCGTGATAACCGCCTTGGGTTTTATTTTCTTTAAAAGCCAAAAACTTTTAACCAAGCCGGCCAAAAACAAAAATGGTGTAAAGAAATTTTGCCAGCTCCAATAACGGCGCAACTTGCCGGCCGGCACGAACAAAAACGGCAAGCCTTCGATTGCCAACAAATCTTTTTCCGGCCCGATTTTTGTACCGATAAAAATTAGATGAAAATCATCCCGCAAGTCATCAGCCAAAGCCAAAAGCGGCACGACTGAACCGAGCGTTCCGCCGCCGGTTAAAACCAAATTGTCTTTTATTTGTTTGCTCATCTGCTTATTTGCTTACTGATATTAACTAAGACCCCTAAAGCGGCCATATTGGCCAGCACCGCCGAGCCGCCATAACTAACGAGCGGCAAAGGCACGCCGGTCATCGGCATAAAATTAATGACGCCGCCGATATTGACAATTGCCTGCGCCATCAGCCAAACAACAATGCCAAAACTTAAATTCCGGCCAAAGTCATCGCCGACCCGATAGGCTATTTTATAGCCTTTTAAAAAAATAAAGCCATACAACAAAATCATAACCAGGCAAAAAACAAAACCGACTTCTTCGGCAATGATGCCAAAAATAAAGTCATTTTGCACTTCGGGCAAATACAAAAATTTTTGCCGACTCTCGCCCAAGCCTCGGCCGATTAAACCGCCGGAACCAACAGCAATCAATGATTGGTTAAGTTGATAGCATTTGTCGCCCGGACTGAAAGCCGGGTTAAAGAAACAATGAAAACGGTCTTGCTGGTATGGTTTAATCGCCAGCAAAACCGACAAGCACAAAGCCCCGCCCAATAAGATGCCGCCGATAACTTTCAAACTGCCGCCGGCAATATAATAAACCGACAAGGCGGTAATGGTAATAATAATCAAGGTGCCCAAGTCCGGCTGCATCAACATTAACAAAGCGATAACCGCAAACGACATTAAGAAAGGCACAGTTTTGGCCGCCGCCGATTCGGCATTGGCAAACAAGGCCGAGATATAAACCAAAAAACAAAACTTAACCAATTCCGATGGCTGAAGCGAAAAGCCGAAAATATTAATCCAACTCATAGCTCGGCCGCCCTTGGCCAAACCCGGCACAAACACCAACAGCAATAAAACCACGGAAGAAATTAAGAGAAACAAACCGATTCTTTTTAAATATTGATAATCCAGCCGCGACAAAAGCCAAAAAACCACTAAGCCGATTAAATAATTCAACAGCTGATGCTTGATAAAATAATTACCATCTTGATATTGATTATAGGCCACAACTGAGGAAGCGCTGGCCAGCATAACCAAACCAAAGGCCACCAAAACCCAAATGACCACAACCAAAGAACGATCTGTTTGTGCTGTTGGCTTTTTCTGCCAGATCATAGATTTAAATTAGTTTGTCCAAGAGGAAAAAAGATAAGCCCAAAACAGCGCTAACACCGGCGATAACCCAAAAACGCATAACCACTTTAGGCTCGCTCCAGCCCAGAGCTTCAAAATGATGATGAATCGGCGTTGAGAGAAAAACTTTTTTATGCCGAAATTTTTTGGAAAACATCTGAATAATTACCGACAATGATTCAATCACAAACACTAAGCCGATAATCGGCAAAAGCAAGGCGGTATTGGTAAGCATGGCAATGATGCCCAAAGTTACGCCCAAACTCATGGCGCCGGTATCGCCCATATAAAAACGAGCCGGATTAATGTTAAACCACAAGAAGGCCAAAAGCGCGCCAACAATAACTGCGCAGAAAACCGCCAAATCATATTTGCCTTGCATAAAACAAATAATGGCATAAGCCGAAAAACTGGTCAGCAAGACGCCGCCGGCCAAACCGTCCAAGCCGTCGGTTTCATTAACTGAGAAAGCTGTGGCGACGATGACAAAAATAAAAATTAGAATATAAGCCCAGCCCAAATTAAAATCGCCGACAAACGGCACATGAAAAATATCCCAATCTAATTTAAAGTAAAACCATAAAGCGCCCACAGCCGCGATCAGCGCGTAAACCAATAAGCGATGCCTGATTTTCAAACCACCGCCGCCCAAAACGCCTTTACCCCGCACGTCCAGATAATCATCAAACAAGCCGACTAAGGCTGAAGCCACCAAAGCGCCCAAAGGCAAGAGCGTTTCGGTTCGGCTTAAAAAATTTAATTTACCCAAAAACGAACCGGGAAACAGCCAGGCTAAATAGAAAAAAAGCGAAGCAAAAATTAAAGTCGTCAACCAAATTAATAGGCCGCCCATGGTTGGCGTTCCGCTTTTTTTGGCGTGCAAGCCGGAAAAAACCGGCGTGGCGCCGCTGTTTCTAATTTGCTTGCCCATTTTATATTTATACAAAAAATTGGTTAAGAGCGGCGTCCAACCAATAGTGAAAATAAAAGCCAAGGTGGCTAAAAATAAAGTTTTAATAATGTAAAACTCCAGCATAATTTCAAGTTAAAATATTTTAACGAAATTAACTAAATAAATTGAATACAAACCTAAGCCGACCAACAAATTAACCATCAAAGCCGAGACCAACATTAGATTGGCCAAAAAAGTGTCTTTTTTAAAAAATAAAAATGCCAGCCAGCCATTAAGCAAAAACAAAACCAAAGCGATTACCGGCAACCAAAAAACCTGCCCTCTCGGCGCCAAATAATCAATGCCGAAAGTAACATTGTAGTGCAAAATCGCTAAGTCCTGTTTTAGGCCGCGCTGAATCAGCCAAGCTAAAAGCCACAACAATAAATTGACTATGCCGATTACCAGCCAATAAAACTTGGCCGGTTTAAAAGCGAAGTAATCAGCCAAACTCTGGCCGACAGCCTCTTTTTTAAGCAAAAATCTGCCAAAAAATTTAGGGATTAAGTTTTTTACCATATAATATAGTTTAACATATAATTTGGTTTTAGTCATCCGTAAAGTATGTTATAATACATTACAATATGCTTGGCAACCTCAACCCTTTTAATAAGCCAATAATTCTCAAAACTGTCAATAAACTGATTGCCTATGGCGTAGCTCAGGATGCTTCGGATATCCAATTGGAAATAATCCCCGACCAGAGCTTGGAAGCCAAATATAAGGTTTATGGCCAGTTTGCCGACAGCCTCTATTTTGATGCCAGCTTAGCCGCTGATGTTTTTGCCAAATTAAAACACTTGGCTGATTTAAGCCTAAAAGATTTTAGCGGCTCTTTTACCCTGGAATTGCCCGAGGGCCTTATTAAAGTTGAGGCCGCTTTGATTAAATCCGGCCGCGGTGAAATTATTAATTTAAAAATTAAGCCGCTGAAGCCGGAACTTTTCTTTCTGGATGAACTCGGCTTAAATCAAGATCAATTCAAATTAATCGAAACCAATTTGTGCGCCAAGGGTATTAGCTTGATCAGCGGACCAAGTCGTGCGGGCAAAACCACCACCGCCTTGGCTTATCTGCTGGGCTGCAACTCCATCAATCTTAATTTATACAGTTTAACCAACCAAGAACAAATTAAATTGCGCGGCATCAATCAGGTGGCGATTAAAAATAAAAACGCGCGCAGCTGGAACGAAGCTATATCGGCTGTGGCCAAACAAGACCCTGATATTATTTATCTGGATGAACCGCCCCTGGATATTGATTTCAAGCCCTTAGCCGCTCTCGCCTCCAGCCACAGCATCATTATCAGTCTGCAGGCTGCCAGCGCTTTTGAAGCTTTGAAAAAAATCGCCGCCACCAACCTTTACTCAGCCGCAGCCGAACCCAAGCTTAATTTGGTTATCAACCAGCGCTTGGCTCGCCGCCTCTGCCCTAACTGCTGTTTTAATTATCATCTTGATGCCAATATTTTTAACCAGCTGGCGCAAACTTTTGAAATTTTAGATCAAGATTTAATCGGCTTGGAATTATTTCACGCCCAAGGCTGCGCGCAGTGCGGCTATAGCGGCTACCTGGGACAAATTGGCTTGTTTGAGGTGGCAAAAATCGGCGCGGATTTAAACCGGCGCTTAAGCACTGATGGCGCCGACGCCAAAGCTCAAGACTTCCTGGACTCATCAATGAGTTTATCTTTAGCCGAAGATGGTTTCATCAAAGCCTTAAAAGGCCTAACCACGATTGAAGAATTAAAAAGAGTGATTTAAATATTTTCAATAAAACGGCTTCATCAAAGCGCTGCAGGGTTTAGTTATAGTGGAAGAACTGAAAAGAATAGTTTAAAAAAGCTCATAAGAAAAAGCCTGTATTGTTTTAATACAGGCTTTTTGTTTTTTAAACTATTTAATTTAGACAGTAAATTATTGGTATCTTGGTCCGGGAAGAACATTGGGTGCTGAAGGGCCGGTGTAGACCACCGTTTCGCTATCTGGATGCTTGGCAAAGAGATTAAGAGTCCAAACCGGATAGCCATTACTCCTATTAACTCCGCCCATAATTCTATAGCCCGTCCATTTAACTTCGGGTTCAGCTCTAAGGATATCCTTTAAAAATTCTATTACCGCTTCATCGCTGGCTTCTTTCAGCCAGTCTGCCAAACCGCCTTCGCCTGTTCCAGTGTGTTTTTTAAAGCACTGGCTCGCGTGTTCATAGTCTAAAGACATACATCTGTCATGATCAATCTGTATAAGCAGATCCATGTGCAGATTATAGGTGTTGGGGAAATTAAATTGGCGTAAAAGCATACAGCTCGCTTTGCCAAAAGAACCTAACTCATTTGGTCTATAAGGTTCGGCCTTATAAACTTCCAGAGTTTCATTTCGAATATTAACAAGCTTCATTACTAATTCCTGCAAATTGTGAAAAAACAATTATTTCTATTTTTATAAAAAAGCATAAATAAGATAAAATGTCAACGATAAAACTAAAAAATAGCTATCTTTAGTTATTTTTATGTTACGGTTATTTTATCAGTAAGCCGGAGCCATATCGCGGAACTTTTTAACAATGCCGGGCAGGTGTTTCATTAATTCATCCACGTCAGCTTTGGTATTCTCTTTACCTAAAGTAAAACGAATAGCGCCGTGCGTATCCTCCACTTTAACACCCATGGCGGTTAACACGCGTGAAGCTTTTAAAGTGTTAGAAGCGCAAGCTGAACCGGTGGAAACGGCGATGCCGGCTGCCATATCCAAGGCCAAAAGAATTGACTCGCCTTCAGCGCCCAAAAAAGAAAAATGGGCATGCGCCGGCGTGGCATTGGCAAAATCAGTATTGCTAACAACCTCGGGGATTTCTTGTTTAATTCTTTCAACTAAATAATCTCTTAGCTCTTTAATATTTTGATTATTAATTTCCTGTTCTTGTTTAACCAATTCAATAGCCGCGCCCAAGCCGACAATGCCGGGCACGTTAAGAGTGCCGGAGCGCAAATTTTTCTCATGATGGCCGCCGCGAATTAAGGCGGTCAACGGCGTGCCTTTTTTAGCCGCTAACACCCCCACACCCTTGGGACCGTAAATTTTATGCGCCGATAAGGACAGCATATCAGCGTGCAAATATTCCAAACTGCAGTTAAAAAAATTAACCGCTTGCGTGGCATCGGTATGAAAATAAATTAATTGCGGCTTGTCGCCTCGCTGGGCCACGCGCTGTTTTTCCCAGTCGGCCATTTTTTTCTCATTGATTTTTTTTATCAATTTGCCAATTTCCCTGACGGGCTGCAGACTGCCAACTTCGCTGTTGGCATACATCACGCTTACTAAAACAGTTTGTTCGGTAATGGCTTTTTCCAATTCGCTTATATCTAAAATGCCATTAGCTTTAACCGGCAAATATGTAACTGTGGCCAAGTTATCTCGCTCCAATTCTTGGCAAGGTTCTAAAACAGCGTCGTGTTCAATAACCGTGGTAATAATATGCGGCTTAACAATATTTCTTAGCGTTAAGCCTTTAACTAAGCCTTTGATAGCCAAGTTGTTGGCTTCAGTCGCGCCGGCGGTAAAAACAATTTCCTCACGCTGACAAGCTAAAAAATCAGCCACTTGGCTGCGAGCCTGATCAACAGCCGCGGCCGCGCGCTGGCCAAAACTGTGAATAGATGAAGGATTGCCAAAAACATCGCTGAAATACGGCGACATTTTTGCCAACACCCGTTCGTCTAAAGGCGTAGTGGCGCTATGGTCAAAATATATTCCTTTCATATATTTAAAATTAGGCCGCTTCAACTGATTTAATTTCCGGCACATCTTCTTTAAGCTGAGTTTCAATGCCATCCTTTAAAGTATAAGCTGCCATCGGACAATGAGCGCAAACGCCAACCAAGCGAACTAAAGCCACGCCGGTTTTGTCATTAAAGCTCACAAGTTCCACGTCGCCGCCATCAGCCTGCAGGCTTGGTCTGATTTTTTCCAAAGACGCTTGAATTTTGTCATTAATATTTAACATAAGATTGTTGAGTTTATTTATTTTCTTGATAAGATTTTATGGCGCTATGAAGCGCATCAACCCCTAACATTGAGCAATGCACTTTGACGGCCGGCAAACCGCCCAAATATTCCACAACCTCGTCTTTAGTCATAGCCATGGCCTCAGCCAAGGTTTTGCCCTTAGCCATTTCGGTTAAAGCCGAAGAAACGGAAATAGCCGCAGCGCAACCCAAAGTTTCAAACTTGATATCGTCAATTTTGTCGTCTTTAATCTTTAAATAAATTTTCATAATATCACCGCAGACCGGATTGCCTTCCTGGCCGACAGCATCAGCATTATCAATGACGCCTTGATTGCGGGGATTTTTAAAATGGTCTAAAACTTTCTCGCTATACATATTATTTTATTAACTCTGCCAATTTTATCTTAGACAAAGTAGTCTTAATTGATTGATTAACCTTGGCCATAACCAGATTGACGCCGCAGGCGCAGCCGGCTTGGCAGTAAATTTTGCCATTTTTAGTAAAACAATGAAAGGCATTTAATTGTTCGCCAATGGCTTCAGTTACCATCAAAACAGAAATCAGCTTGGGACTCTTGGCCAATTGATAACCACCGCGCGCTCCTTGGACGCTTTTTACCAAACCGGCCTTTTTCAGGTCGGCAAAAATCGCCTCCAAATATTTGGCGGAAAGTTTTTCTTGTTTGGCAATGACAGCCAGCGACAGACTGTCTTGATTGGCTTTAGCCAAACAAAGCAAGGCGCGCAAGGCATAAGTGGTTTTGGTTGAAAATTTCATATCCTACTAATTTGATAGGATATACAATATCATATTAAAATAAAATCGTCAACAAATAAAAAATGAGCTAAATTTAGCCCATTTTTCTTTGAAAATTGAAAGGAGTTATTGAATAATGCTAATTTGTCCGGCTGGTAATTTTTTATTCTTGTCTCTTAAGCAGGCTATACTAATGATGACTGCAATAGCGCCAAGAACCAAAACCGACCAGCAAACGCCAACGCCGATTGATAATACCATAACAAGCCAAAGCGGCCTGTTTTTGGTCTTAAAAACTACAAAAAATATGACGGCAAAAACAACCGCTACATACCAATACCACATATGCACTCCTTTGTTGTAAAAGTTTAAAGAACTAAACCTCACATATAGACTTTTTAACACGGAATAGTTTGTCTGTCAATATTGCTTTATCAGCTAAAATATAGCTAAAATATAGTCATGTCTGACACTCTCCAAGAAAAATTATCACCGCAAAATCTTGAGGCCGAACAATTCGTTTTAGGCGCTCTTTTGATTGATAAAAATGCGATTATTAAAATCGCCGACATTGTTGAACCCTCAGATTTTTACAAAGATGCGCATGGTTTGATTTTTGCCGCCATGCTGGAGCTTTACGCCAAGCACGAACCGATTGATATTCTGAGCTTGACCGATAAATTGGAAGAAAAAAATAAATTATCAGCCATCGGCGGCCGAGCTTACTTGGCGAATTTAGCCAATTCGGTTGGTACCGCTTCCAACATTGAACACTATGCCACCATGATCCAGAAAAAAGCGACGTTGAGGCGCTTAATCAGCGCCGCCAGCGATATCGCTGAGCTGGGTTATAACGAAGAGGAAGAGGTTGACCAGGTACTGGATACGGCCGAACAAAAATTATTCGGCGTTTCACAGAAATTTTTAAAACAAGGCTTTTCGCCGATTGACTCGCTTTTGGCCAGCGCCTTTGACCGCATTGATGATCTGCATAAACAAAGCGGCAAACTGCGCGGCTTAACCACCGGCTTTACTGATTTGGACAGACTCTTAGCCGGTTTGCAAAAATCCGATTTAATTATTTTGGCCGCTCGCCCATCAGTTGGTAAAACTTCTTTGGCTATGGATATCGCCCGCCAGGCGGCGGTTATTAATAAAGTGCCGGTTGGTATTTTTTCTTTGGAAATGAGCAAGGAACAGCTGGTTGATAGAATGCTGTGCGCGCAGGCCGGCGTCAGTCTCTGGAAAATGCGCACCGGCCAATTATCCGACAATGAAACCGATGATGATTTTTCCAAAATCGGCCAAGCCATGGGCGAACTGGCTGAAGCGCCGATTTATATTGATGATTCAGCCGGTTTAAATATCATGGAAATCCGTACCAAAGCTCGCCGCCTGCAAATGGAAAAAGGCTTAGGCTTAATTGTTATTGATTATTTGCAATTAATGGAAGGCCGCGGCCGCTACAAAGACAACCGCGTTCAAGAAGTTTCGGAAATCTCCCGCTCGCTGAAAATTATCGCTCGCGAACTTAATGTGCCGGTGGTAGCGCTGTCGCAGCTGTCTCGCGCCGTAGAACAGAACAAACCGGCCATTCCGAAATTATCACACTTGCGCGAATCCGGCTCAATCGAACAAGACGCCGACGTGGTTATGTTTATTTATCGTAAAGGCGCCGACCGCAATTATCGCATTGAAGAATTGACGCCTGATGAAAAAACTTCAGCTGAGATTTATGTGGCCAAACATCGCAACGGTCCGATCGGCACTGTTCATCTGCGATTTGAAGAAACCACTGTCAGCTTTAAAAATGACGCCGCCAAACTCGGTTTTGAAGAAGGACCGCCTGAATTTTAAATTTAAAAGTTCTTTAATAAAGTGTTTTTAGAAGAAGTTAACTATTTTATCATTGTCTTTGGGGGGAAAATAATGTTGGAAAAAAAATCGGTTTATGAACCAGGGCCTCAGCCCAATACTGAATGGGTTTGTGAGTGCGGCCACAGAAAACAAACATGGGAAGTCGGACCATTACATCTTCTGCCAAAAGAAAAGTGTCCGGATTGCCAAAAAACCATGGAGCCAAAGCATCTCGCTCCATTAATCATGGGCGGTCCGCGCAAAAACCCTCACATCAAACATTAGCTCGTTATCTCGGAGAAGCATATTAAATACTTCTCCCTTCTTCCAAAAACATTTTAAATAAAATAAATTTATCTTATGTTTAACAAATTAAAACAAATCAAAGATTTAAGACATCAAGCCAAAACCCTGCAAAGCACTTTGTCCGGCGAAAAAGTGACGATTGAAAAACGCGGTGTTAAAATGGTTATTAACGGCAACCTGGAAGTGGTGGAACTAAGCATCGCCGACAAACAGCAGGACAATCTGGAAAGCGCGCTTAAGGATTGTTTTAATGATGGTATTAAACAGGTGCAAAAAATCATGGCTAAAAAAATGCAAGAAATGGGCGGCATGCCCGACTTTAATAGTTTGCTCAAAAATTAATGAAGTACCCGCCGGCTATCCAAAAATTAATTGACCAATTATCAGAGCTGCCAACTGTCGGTCCCAAAACCGCCGAACGTTATGCTCTGTTTTTGTTAAAACAATCGGACGCTTGGCTGGCTGGGTTAGCGCAAAGTTTACAAAACTTCAAAAGCGGTTTTGTTTACTGCTCGGTTTGTCATGCTTTAAGCGCCACTAACCCCTGCTCAATCTGCGCCGATGCCAAACGCGACCTTAACCTACTTTGTATTGTCAGTGAAACCAAGGATATGCTTTTGATTGAAGACAGTCGTTCTTATAACGGCCGTTATCATATCTTGGGCGGCACTTTAAGCGCTATTAACCATCAAGGTCCTGAATCACTGCAAATCAATTCTTTGCTTAGCAAACTAAAACATCAGCCGACCATCAAAGAAGTTATTTTAGCTCTAAATCCCGACTTCGAAGGCGAAACCACTTCGCTTTATCTTAAAAAATTATTAGCCGACTTGCCAATCAGAATCAGCCGTTTGGCTCGCGGCCTGCCCACCGGCGCCACGCTTGATTATGCTGACCAGCAAACCATCGCCAATGCTTTAAAGTTTAGAAATAAATATTAAATATAATCAACCGAACTTTAACAATTTGAAAGGCTGCTTCATGAAAGCCATAGACATTATTGAACAAGCCACGGATATTGTGGTTGCCACCAGCCAAGAATTCAAGCTTTTTGTTGAGGGCTTAATTGATCAAATACCAGACGACCGATCAGCTGACGAACGTCAGGCGATTATTAAAAAATTAAAACGAGCCAGTCTTAATCATGATTGCTATGTCGCTGACGTCATTAAATCTTTCGATAGCCTGAAAGAATTATTAGCCGAACCAAATAAAAAATTTGCGGCAGATGATCCGCTTTACCTGATTGTTGAAAAAAACATCAAGGGTTTTACTAAAATATTCAACAGGACTATGAGCAATAGAACTAGTTTTATGAAAACCCTGGCAACTTCTAAACCCTAAAAACCGAAAACTAATTTTTAAAAACTCAATCTCTGGAAGGGAGCGGAAATGAATAATAAATCCATCAAGCTTAAAAAGCTCAACAAGTTTCTGACTATTGAGAATTATAGTTCTAATGGCCAACGCAGCGCAGCTGTTCTGAAAATTATCAAAATTTCTGATGATCCGGAACAAGCTTGCCACGACTCGCTTGAGACCTATCTTAAAGAAGATGGTTCGGTGGAAACAATCATCAGGGGCAGCAGCGGTTTCGGCAGTGTTGGCTTTGGCGCCATCATTGAAGGCAAAGACCATCGCACAATTCAAGACAAGTTAAAAACACTTAGCCTTTGCCTTGAAGAAATGAACAAGGTTCTTGATGATTTGCAAAAACCAAAACAAGTTTCGTTGTTTGAATAAAATAAAAAACCACCCCGACAAAAGCCGGGGTGATTTTTTTATCTCTTAAGCGATTTTTAAAACTTCAATTTTAGTGAAGGGTTGGCGATGACCAACATTTTTCTTATAGTGAACTTTGTTTTTGAATTTAACCACGCTCACCTTTTTGGCCTTGCCGTGTTCCAAAACCTTGACTTCAACTTTATCGCCTAAAGTCGGTTGGCCAACAGCAACCTTGTCGCCTTCAGCTTCCGCTGTTAGCAAGGTTTCTAAATTAAGTTTTGAACCGATTTCCGCCGTCAACTTTTCCACATTCAAAGTCTGGCCTTCGCTGACCTTGTATTGTTTGCCGCCGGTTTTGATTACTGCAATTTTGGACATATACTTTTTTCTTTAATTTAAGCTTTAAGAACTTTATGATATTTTAGCCTTTTTGTCAAGATAAACAAACCAAATGACCACCGCCAACATTAAACCGCCCAAAAGCAAGACTGAAAATAATTTGCCCCGAGACTGTAAAAACAAGGCGCTTAGGCCGAAAACCGCTGAAATCAGACAGTACAGCAAAACGGTTTTTCTTGGCCCCAGGCCGCTATCCAAGAGCCTGAAATGAAGGTGGCCACGATCGGCTGTTTTAAACGGGTTTTTGCCCTGGCTCAAGCGGCGGAAAATCGTCCAAATTACGTCCAAAATCGGGATGCCCAAAATCAGCAAAGCAATGGCAATTTTACCGCCGGAAATAATTGACAAAACCCCTAAGGAAAAACCCAAGAGCAAGGAGCCGCCCTCGCCCAAAAAAATCTTAGCCGGATGCCAATTTAAAACTAAAAACCCCAAACAAGCGGCGCCCAAGACCAGCGCGGCCAAAGCGATATCCGGCTGATAATAGCGAGTGGTAATGGTAAACAGAAAAATAATCAATGAGCCAATAGCAGTTATGCCGCTAACCAAACCATCAACTCCGTCCAATAATTTAGTGGTGTACATCATGCTCATCAGCCAGAGAAAAGTAAAAGTATCGGCAATAACCACAAAATAATGCATTTGGCCAAACCACCAGCCGACCGGTATTTTCCATTGGTCAAAAAATAACAAGCCGGAAAAAGGATTGGTAATTTTTTCAATACCCACACCGCCGGCAATAACCGCCAAAACCGCCAAAATCGGCCAAACAATCTGTTGGCGCGCGCTTAAATTATATTTATCATCCAAAGAGCCGCCGATTAGCAATAGCATCGCGCCAACCATCACACCCAGCCAGTGATGATATTGCAAATTACCGCTCACTAAAATTTGCCTCTGCCAAAACAAAACAATCAGCACGGCCAAAAAAATTGCCCAGCCGCCCAAGAGCGCCGTTGCTTTATGATGTTTTTTTCTATTAACATCAGACTGCGGCTGGTCAAGAATTTGCCATTTCCAAGCTAATTTTTTAACCACCAGAGCAAAAATCAGAGCTAAAACACCAGCAATTAAGGCAGAAATCAAATAAGTTGACATATTTTATAAAATATACTATAGTTTTAGTTACCAAATAAACAAAAATTTGCCGTCAATAGCAGTATACGGCAAAATCGCACATTTTATCAATAAACAAGGAGTTTTTATGCAGTCTCAGAGCGCAACCGCCGCTAACGAACTTATTAATGAAATGCAAATTGATGGAACGCCAACCCAACTGGAAACCATCTGGCGACATCGCAGCCGATGGGATTTGGTTATCACTCAAGCGGGCAATATTGCCGAGTATTCTTTTAAAAAAGAACCGGACAAAATAATCGTCCGTTTCAAACAGCCAATTATCTGTAAAAATGATGATTGGAGAGGCTTGGATTTAAACTTTGATTTCAAAGTTTATTCCCGGGCATCCAGGGAGGCTTTGGATCCCCTGCAAAAAAACGGTATGAAAATTTGCACCAACACTAATAGTTTCACTCTGGGTAAAAACAAAATTAAAATTTCTTAACAATCATCAAAACCGAGGAGTCTTCAAGACTCCTTTTTTATTTGCTTAAAGCTTAGCAGCTTTGCGAACTTGAACTTCGGCTTGGTCATTAATTTCCACAACATCTCGCCTCTCCAATTCACCCGACAACAATTTATTGGCAATAATATTATCAATCTTATCTTGCAACAAGCGGCGCAAAGGCCGAGCGCCGAATTCCGGTTCAAAACCGGCTTGCGCTAAAATCTTCAAACCATTGTCGCTGATTTCCAAACCCATGCCTTTGCCCAATAATAATTCTTTGGTTTTGTTGAGCATCAAGCGGGCAATAGACACGACATCGCCCAAAGCCAGCGGCCTAAAGACAATAATGCCGTCAAAACGATTGATTAATTCCGGCCGCATTTTTTCCACCAAATATTTATCAACCAATTCTTCTCTGATTTTTTCCAAAGCGGCGCCAGCGCGAACTTGTTCTTGAATATAAACCGCGCCGATATTGGAAGTGGCGATAATAATGGAGTTGGTAAAATCAATCGTCCGGCCTTGGCCATCGGTCAAACGGCCGTCATCCATAACTTGCAAGAATAGATTTAAAATATCGGGATGAGCCTTTTCAACTTCGTCCAGCAAAATTAAAGAAAATGGCGACTGGCGAACTTTTTCCGTTAAATAACCCAGCGTGCCCTCGGGTGTGCCAATCATCTTATCCACGCTGTCAGCCAATTGGTACTCGCTCATATCCAAGCGAATCATATAATTCTCATCGCCGAAATAAACCTGAGCGATGGTTTTGGCCAGCTCGGTTTTACCAACGCCGGTCGGTCCCAAGAATAAAAAGTTGGCAATCGGCCGCTTGCCCTCGCGCAATTCAGCGCGCGCCCGGCGCAAACTTTCCGCCACAATTTTAACCGCCTCCTCCTGGCCAACCATCCGCTCGTGAATTTTAGTTTCCAGATTTAACAGCAATTCGCTTTCCGCCTGGCTTACTCTGGCCACCGGCACATGGGTGGTGGCGCTTACCACGCCGGCCACATCCTCGCCCGAGACCAAGGCTTGAGCGCCCTTAACTCGCGCCGCCGCCACGCCGGCTTTTTCCAAAATTGTAATCGCCTTCTCCGGCAAATACTGATCGTGCAAATAACGGCCGGATAATTTAACCGCTTGAGCCAGCGCATCGTAGGTATAAAAAACTTTAAACTTGCTTTCAAAAAAAGCAATCTTGCTTTCAATCATCTGAATCGCCTCATTATCTTCCGGCTCATTCACTTCCACCTTGGCTAAAGCTTGGCCCAAAGGCCCGCCTTCCAAATTGCGAGTATAATTTTGAGAAGTGCAGGTGGCAAAAACATACAAGCCTTGGCGGCCGATAGCTGAGGCTAAAATTTCCGCCAAATCCAAACTGTCGCCCGAGCCGGAGCTAAGACCGGTAATATTTTCCACGTTTTGCATGTATAAAATAATGTTGCCGGAGCGAACAGTTTCATTAACCGCCTCCAGCATTCTTTCTTGAGCTTCAGCCGGCGTGGCGCCGCCCAAAAGCCGAGCTAAATCCAATTCCAGCAAGCGCTTGTCTTTCAGCATCTTCGGCACGTCTTCGGTCACCATCAACTGAGCCACGCCTTCAATAATTTCGTTTTTGCCAACACCGGCCTGGCCGACCAAGACAACGCCCCGCTGGCCGCTGTCCAAATATTCAAAGACTTGATTAATTTCCTTATCACGGCCGACGCAAACATCCAACTGGCCGAATTTGGCGGCCACGGTTAAGTCAAAAGAAAATTGATCCAAAAACGGCGTGGCCACGGCCGTATAAGCCCGATTCATATTAGTGCTGGGCTTAAACCGCGCCATTTTTTTATAAAGCTGGTAATTGTGAATTAATTTGTCGTTAATTCTGGACCATGCGACAGTGTTAACTAATTTATCCTCATCAATCGCCAAATCGTAAAAAATTTCCTCCAGCAATTTGTCGGCGCGCCAAAGCGGAATTAAACAATCAACCGGATTAACTTGCTCGCGGCCATGGCGATAAGCCTCAACGTAAGCTTCGGCAATAGTTTGCTTAACTTCAGTTGATAAGAACGGCGAACCTGGCTGCGGTTGGATTTTTGACAACTGGTTGCCGATTTTTTCCAACAGCTTTTGGCCGTTAACATTCATCCTAACAAACAAGCTGGCCACTTCGCCCGACACAGTTAATAAATTATAAATTAAATGCAAGTTGGTAATTTGCGCGTGTTTTAATTGGTTGGCCAAGAGATAGGTTTTTTCCATGACCGTCGTTAATTCTTCGCCCAAGCCGGCGGCCGCATTAATTTTTGGCGCCTTGCTAATTGCCTGCCAGTCGGCCGGCTCAGCCAAGGGCTTAAATTTGCTGATTTTTTTAGCTTCATAAGCGCGCTGACGCCAGCGATAAACAATCAGCATATCAACACCCAAGCTCAGCCAAAAAATCAAAATCAGCCAGCTATGCTGTTTCCAAAATAACAATTCATCAACAGACGCCACTTGAGTCGGCAACTGAGCATACCACCAAACCAAAGCCACCACGCCGCCCAAGCCGCAAACAATAGTTATAAAATCCAAAATAGTGAAAACCGTTTTTCTCAACTGGCGCAAAACAATCAGCGGCCAAGACAAATTGGCCTCGGTGTAAACAAATTTGCCATCTAAAATCGCGCCCACGCCCAAACCGCCGCACATCTGACAGCGCTTGTTATCAACCGAACCGCGTCCGCCGCAAGTTTGGCAGACAATGACCGGAGTAGTTTTGGCGGGTTTAGAATCCATAATTAAGTTAATTGCCAAATTATTTGCCACAAAATCAAAACCGGCAAACCGAGCCACAACAAAATTATCACTACGCCCAAAAGCAAAAGCAAAGCAAAACCAATGCTGCGCAGAATAATTTGGACAATTCTCATAAAGATGCTGATCAGCACGCCGGTAAAATCCCTCTGGCCATACATCGGCACAAAAATATTTTTCAGCCAAACCACCAAATTTAAACCTTTTAGGCTGTCTGCCCAAAACTGACTGATTTTTTGCGCTAATTCAAATAAGCCCCGCGTGTACCACCACAGCGGGAATAAAGCCAAATCTCGAGCCAGTTCAAAAACGATTTGCCCGAAATAAAACAAAAAATTATTAGTTGGCATATAACAAAATTATACCACACTTGATTTTAAAAATAAAAAAGCGTCTCGAATTATCGAGACGCTCTAAATTTTTGAGGTTTGTGCTCTATTGAGCAACTGTTAGCTTAAAGCCGTAAACCTGGCCTTGGTTAAAAGCGCTTACATCAATCGTTGCCTCGGGAGCAAAAATAATTTTCTTTAGCTGTTTAACTTCCTCGCTTTGGCCGATTGGCAGCTTGATTAATTTTTCATTAATTTTACGATTCTCGCCCTTCTCACGGGGAGTGTAAATTATCAAAGACTTGCCTTTGGTCGGCAAATCCATAGCAATTGTGCCTCGGCTATAAAAAGCCATTAAGTTAAGACAAAAATGCTTAACCTCTTCGCTGGCAGACTCCCGGCAAACAATCGTAAAACCAACGACGTGTCCGTCTTGTTTGATTATTTTAAAATCCATTTCTTGTGCGTAATGAGCACGACAGGGCATAAAAACCTCTTTGTTTGGTTGAAAAAAGAACTATTTATTTTTAAGCGCGAACTTGAATATAACATAAATAAGCCAAACAGGCAAGACCACGGCCAAAACCCCCTATTTTGGCCTTATTGACAAATAAATCCGACTCGGGTAAAATATAGGCATAGATTATAGAGATAAATGGCCCGGGCGGGGCTGTTTTTTTAAACCGGCTCTATCAGAGGGCTGTTAAAATAATCTTTTTAAAATTAGCCAAAAATATGGAAAAAATCTTTAATTACTTTAAAGCCTCGTTTGCTGAGATTAAAAAAGTCTCCTGGCCGACCAGAAAAGAGACCACCCAATACACTATTTTGGTGATTCTCTTGTCTTTGGCTGTGGCCTTGCTGTTGGGCGGTTTGGACTACGTCTTTAATTTCTTAGTTCAAAAATTACTCACTAGACAAATACTCTAAAACCATATGGCCAAACAAACCCTTAATCAAGGTCGGCGCTGGTATGTCCTGCATACCTATTCCGGCTATGAAGAAAACGTGGCTCAAAACCTGAGGCAAAGAATTGAGTCTATGGACATGGAAGACAAAATCTTCCAGGTGCTGGTGCCTAAAGAAAAAAAGATTAAAATCCAAAACGGCAAACGCAAAGTAGTTGAGGAAAAAATCTTCCCCGGCTATGTCTTAGTGGAAATGATTGTCACCGACGATTACTGGTATGCCGTGCGCAACACACCGAACGTGACCGGCTTTATCGGTACCGGTACGGTGCCGACGCCGATTTCCGAAGAAGAAATCAAGGGCTTGCAGAAACGCATGGGCGTGGAAGAACCGAAGTTTAAAATTGATGTGTCAGTTGATACGCCGGTGCGCATCGTTGATGGCCCCTTCAAAAATTTGGACGGCAAAGTCATTGATGTTGATCAGGAACGCGGCAAGGTTAAAGTCCTAATCTCCATGTTCGGTCGCGAAACACCGGTGGAACTGGATTTCTTACAAATTAAAAAAATATAAGATAAAATTCTTTCTCCCCGTTTCGGGGCGCTTCTGTGAAAGGATTAAAAAAGTATGGCAAAAAAGATTATTACTAAAATCAAATTACAGATTAAGGCCGGCCAGGCTAATCCTGCGCCGCCTGTCGGTCCGGCTTTAGGCCAGCATGGTTTGAATATCGCCGAATTCTGCAGCAAGTTCAATGAAGCGACCCGCGAGCATATGGGCGAAGTGACACCGGTGGAAATTACCGTTTACGCCGATCGCACTTACACCTTTATTTTGAAAACTCCGCCGGCCGGTGAATTGATTAAAAAATACGCCAAAATCCCAAAGGGTTCCGGCAGTCCGCTTACTCAGAAAGTTGGCACTCTGACCAACGACCAGTTGGCTGAAATTGCCAAGATTAAAATGCCTGATTTAAACACCAAAGATTTGGAAGCGGCCAAGCGAATTATCGCCGGCTCAGCCAGACAAATGGGCGTGGAAATCAAAGACTAATTTATTAATTAATGTGGGAGTCCGCCCAGGGCGGACGTTCGCACCACTAAAAAACTATATGGCTAAAGAAAAAACCGCTAAAGCGGAAGTTGTCAAAGAAGTGAAGAAAAAAAAGACCGCTAAAACCAAGGCGGCCAAGTCAGTCAAAAAAACTTTTGACTACGACAAAACCAAAGCTTATCCCGTTAACGAAGCCTTGGATTTGGTTAAAAAATTCTCTCATGTTAAATTTGATGCTTCCTTGGAAGTCCATCTGCGCTTGGGCATTGATCCGCGCAAGGGCGATCAACAAATCAGAGCGGCTGTGAGCTTGCCTCATGGTACCGGCAAATCTATCCGCGTCGCCGCTTTTGTTTCACCCGATAACGAGGCTGCCTGCCGTCAGGCTGGCGCCGATTTGGTAGGTGGTGAAGATTTAATCAACAAAATCAAAGAAACCGAAAAAACCGATTTTGATGTGGCAGTGGCTGATCCGGCGATTATGAAGAACTTGGCCAAAATCGCTAAAATCTTGGGCACCCGCGGCTTAATGCCCTCACCCAAGAACGAAACTGTGAGCGCCAATCCGGCCAAGGCTGTAGCCGATTTAAAGAAAGGCAAGGTAAGCTTTAAAAACGATGACACCTCTAATGTTCATGTGGCTATCGGCAAAATTTCTTTTGACAACGCCAAGTTAAAAGAAAACTTTGACACCATTATTGAAGCTATCAAAAAAGCCAAACCGGCAACCTCTAAGGGCACCTACATCAAGAATATTGTTATCTGTTCAACCATGGGCCCCGGCATAAAAGTTCAACTCTAAAATAAAATAGACAAAAGAAAAAAGAAGAGTTTTGGCTCTTCTTTTTTTGTCGGCTTATTTTAAGTCGAAATAATAAATTGGGAAAAATGATTATTGGCTTTATCTGTCCAAATTCGCTTTAGGTGTGGCAATTCAGCAACTAATTCGTTGATAACCGGCACTTGAGCGGCAGCGACTTTGGCAATCAATTCTCTGATATCAAACTTAACATATTGATATTCAGCATAAAGCAAATAGTCAAAATTTTCCAAAAATTTAAACCACAATATTTCTTGTGGATAATTTTGCCACATTTCCAACATCAAGGCTTTGGCGTGATCGGGAAATTTTTCAATTTCACCGGTGCAAAATTGCAGCAGATAAATTTTTTCCAATGATTCCAGATCTTCCATATCAGCTTCCTTTTCAATCAACTGCTTGAAGCTAAGATATTCAATCACGTCTTGCTCGACGCTTTTTTGAGCATAGGGCACATCAATCTTTTTGATGCCTTCCGGAATATCATGGCATAAGCAAGCTTTTAACATAAGCTCCTTATCTAAAGGTATTGCCAAACTGCCATTCATTTTTTTTGGGAATTCATAGCCCAAAAAAGTTAAACCAAAGGTGTGCGTATAAGTGCTTTGCGGATAAATCGGCAAATGCTTATAGGCGCTCCAGCGGATTACTTGTTTGAGGCCGGTGGCAACTTCGGGCAGATAAAAAAGCTTTTCAACATTGGGCCATTTAGCGGTCTTTTTGCCGAATTCTTTTATGTTGTAATGGCGAGTTTGGAATTTGTACCAATCCAAAGACAGAATTTCATCAAAAAAATAGCGTCGACCGACGGCTAAGCTGATAGCTTGATCGCTGTCATCATTCATTTCTCCCCCAAATTTTTATTTAAAAGTACCAATTATTTTTTTAAACACAAAAATTATTTAATCATATAATTAAACTTTTGTAAATAGCCAAGCAAGTCGTTGACTTTTGCCACTCGCCTGATAAGATTAAACTATCCGATTAATAATAAAATTATGGCAAAAATCTTTCTCATCGACGAACTCAAACCGGAGGACACCGCCATGCTCCAGGCTCTTTATTCGCGGAGCGCCGACAGCGTGCAAACGCACTTGGATAAAGTTAAAGCCAGTGGTTCTGGCAAATTTATGGAGCAATATTATGTCGGTTATGGCCATGCCAGTATTGCC
>JAKAEX010000034.1:0-6207 GCA_021819805.1 bacterium
CGGCTAAGGTAGCGACGATTGAATATGATCCGAACCGCGGTCCGCGCATTGCTTTATTGCATTATGCTGACGGCGAAAAAAGATATATTATTGCTCCGCTTGATTTGAAAGTGGGCGATACCGTTATGAGCTCGCAGAAGTTGATTGCCATCAAGCCCGGCAACACCATGCCTTTGGAATTTATTCCGGCCGGTGTGGCTGTGCATGCGGTGGAAATCAGCCGCGGCGCTGGTGCCAAGTTGGCTCGCGGCGCAGGCAATGCTTTAATGGTAATGGGTGTGGAAAAGAAATACGCCCAGGTTAAATTGCCTTCAGGTGAAATCAGATTGATTGATAAAGGTTGCTTGTGCACTATCGGCCAAGTTGGTAATATTGATTGGCGCCATGTGTCAATCGGTAAAGCCGGCCGCCAGCGCAAATTGGGCATCCGTCCGACAGTTCGCGGTACAGCTATGAATCCGAATGACCATCCTCACGGCGGCGGTGAAGGCAACCAACCGATTGGTTTGCGCCATCCGAAGACCAAATGGGGCAAGAACGCTTACGGCGTCAGAACCAGAAAGAGCAAGCGAGCTTCCAGCAAGATGATTATCAGTCGTCGCAAAGGTAAAAAATAAATTATATGTCAAGAAGTTTAAAGAAAGGTCCATACGTCAATGAACGAATCCTCAAGCGAGTCTTGGCCATGAAAACTGGCGATAAGACACCGCTTAAGCTTTGGGATCGCGCTTGTGTAATTACCCCGGAAATGGTTGGTTTCGTGTTTGGCGTTCATGATGGACGCAAACATGTAAGCATTTCAGTTTCTGAAAACATGGTTGGCCATCGCTTCGGCGAATTCGCGCCAACTCGCAAGTTTGTCGCTCATGGCGGTAAAATGGCCAAGGCTCAAGCCACCAAATAATTAAATCAAGTCTATGGAAGTAAAAGCCAAATTAAGAAATTTAAGAATGTCTCCCCGCAAAGTAAGATTGGCGGCTGGTTTAATTCGCGGTAAAAAAGTTAAAACCGCTTTGGATCAATTAAATTTTTCAGGCAAATGGTCAGCCAAGCCGGTGGCTAAATTAGTTCAGTCGGCCGTGGCTAACGCTAAGAATAATTTTGGTTTAGCTGAAGACAATTTATATATCAAGGAAATTTCTGTTGATGGCGGCGCCACTTTAAAGCGCTGGATGCCTCGAGCCCATGGCCGAGCTACGCCGTTGAATAAACGCACCAGTCATGTTAATTTAACCTTGGCTGAACTTGTCGCCAGCAAAGACAAAGAGGCGATTAAACCCAAGACTGATAAACCGGTTAAGGCCGATAAGCGCCCAGCCGAAGCTGAACCTTTGAAGGTTGTAAATAAAGAAGAAATTAAACCGGAAACCGATGAACAGGGCAAAGTTGTGGCTGATTTGCACAACGAAGGCCATGGCAAGCACACTAAGATTGAAGGCGGCAAACGCGGCTTTACAACTAAGGTTTTCAGACGCAAAAGCGGTTAAAAAATTTTTATGGCAAAAAAAGTTAATCCAAAAGTTTTTCGTTTAGGCACTACCCGTACTTGGACCTCCAAATGGTTCGCGCAGGGCAAGCCTTATATTTCCAAACTCCAGCAAGATTTGGCTGTTAAGCGCTACCTGATTAATAGTTTGCGTGAAGCTGGCGTTGATCGCGTGGAAGTTGAAAGACATTCCGATAATAAAATTTCCGTTATTTTATATACCGCCAAACCGGGTATGTTAATCGGTCGCGGCGGCACCGGCATTGATGATTTGAAAAAGAAACTGCATACCAAGTTTTTAAAAAGTTTCCGTTTGAACGAAATCAATTTGACTATCAGCGAAGTGAGCCGACCTAATTTGAGCGCTATGATTTTGGCTCAGTCAATGATTTTGGATATTGAAAAAAGAATGCCGTTTAAGCGCGTGATGAAACAGACTTTAGCCAAAGCCGAACGAGCCGGCGCTTTGGGTGTTAAAACCACTGTCAGCGGCCGTTTGAATGGCGCGGAAATTGCTCGCACCGAAACTTTGTCTTCCGGCAAATTGCCTTTGGCTACTTTGCGCGCTGATATTGATTACGCTCGCAGTTTCGCTAAGACCACCTATGGTACTATCGGTATTAAGGTTTGGGTGTATAAGGGCGAAGTGTTTGAAAAGGCCAGCGAAGAAAAGGGCCAAGTGATTAAAGAAAAGACCAAATAATATGTTATCACCGAAAAAGTCAAAATTCAGAAAATCGCATAAACTCAGACGCGGCGGCAAAGCCAGCCGCAAAAACAGCCTGAGCTTTGGCAGCTATGGTTTGAAAAGTTTGGAATCCCACTGGATTAGCTCCCGTCAGATTGAAGCGGCTCGCCGTGTTATCAGCCGTTATTTAACCAAGAGCGGCAAAATGTGGATTAGAATCTTCCCGGATGCGCCGGTTACGGCCAAGGGCGGTGAAATCCCCATGGGTAAAGGCAAGGGCAGCGTTGATCATTATGTGGCCAAAATTAAGGCCGGCACCGTGATGTTTGAAATTGATGGTATTACTGAAGCTGAAGCCAAGATCGCCGCTGAAGCCGCGGCCTATAAATTGCCGATTAAATGTGTTTTTATTAAAAAGTAAAGCTGAAGCGATATAATTATATGAAAATGAAAGAGTTAAAAACCAAATCAGCCAAGGAATTGACCACTCTGTTAACCGACAGCCGCTTGAAGTTGCGCGATTTGCGTTTCAAAGACGCCAGCAAGCAATTAAAAGATGTGCGCGAGATTAAAGAAACCAGACAATTGATTGCCAGACTTTTAACTTTAATCAATTCACAACAAACCAAGTAATATGACCAAACAAGCTAAAAAAATTAAAGAAGTGAATTCAGCTCGTCGGTTTGTCGGCGAAGTGGTTTCTGATAAGATGGCCAAGACGATTGTGGTTAAGGTTGAGAGCGTCAAAATCCATCCGAAGTATCAGAAGCGCTATACCGTCAGTAAGAAATACAAAGTTCACGATGAAACCAATCAATATAAAGTCGGCGATAAAGTATCGTTTGTTGAATGCCGCCCCTTGAGCCGCGATAAGCGCTGGCGGGTTTTGTCTAAGTAAAAGATATGATTCAATTAAGATCAATGTTACAAGTAGCAGATAATAGCGGCGCCAAAAAGGTGCAGTGCTTGCGCGTGTTAAACGGCTATAAACGTCGTTATGCCGGCGTGGGCGATCGCATCACCGTCGTGGTCAAGCAGGCCACCCCGCATGCCGCCGTTAAGAAAAGCGATGTCTTGCCAGCCGTAGTGGTTAGAACCAAGAAAGAAATTACCCGTCCGGATGGCACCTATTTGCGTTTTTCCGACAATGCTTGCGTAATTATTGATAAGAAAACTTTAGAGCCCAAGGGTTCAAGAATCTTCGGACCAATTCCGAGAGAAGTAAGACAGGCCGGTTATACTAAAATCGCTTCTTTGGCCCCTGAAGTTTTATAACAGATTATATGAAAATAAAAACCAATGACCAAGTTAAAATAATCGCCGGCAAAGACAAAGGCAAGACTGGCAAAGTTCAGCAGGTTTTCCCCAGGGATAACCGAGCCAGTATTGAAGGTTTGAATTTGCTGGTAAAGCACTTGCGCCCGAGTCGACGCGGTGAAAAGGGCCAGCGGGTTGAATTTCCGGCCCCGATTAATTTAGCCAACTTGTTGTTGATCTGCCCCAAATGCGGCAAGCCGACCAGAGTCGGTTATGAGACTATGATGGTCGGCGAGGGCGAAGCCAAGACCAGCAAAAAGGTCAGGGTTTGTAAAAAATGTAAAAAATTAATAGATTAATATGTCTTTAGCAACAGATTACAAAAAGCAAGTTGCGCCTCAGCTGAAAACCAAATTCGGCTATAGCAACGACATGGCTGTGCCTCGGATTACCAAGGTGACGGTTAATGTTGGCGTGGGTCGCATGACTAAAGACAAACAGTATATTGACGCGGTGGTTGATGGCATTAGAGCGATTACCGGCCAAAAGCCGATGTTAGCTTTGTCCAAGAAATCAATTTCCGCCTTCAAAGTGCGCCAGGGCGATGTTGTCGGTGTGACTACGGTTTTACGAGGCCAGCGTATGTATGATTTTGTGGAGAAGCTGGTGCGTATTACTTTGCCTCGCGTTCGCGACTTCCGCGGTTTGGATGAAAAGATTGTTGATCAGAACGGCAACATGACCATTGGTTTTAAAGAACATACGGCTTTTGCGGAAATTGTTATGGACCAAATTGAAAAGGTTCATGGCCTGGAAGTGGTCTTAACCACCAATGCCAGAAATCGCGAAGCTGGCTTAGAATTATTTAAATTGTTAGGCTTTCCTTTTAAGAAAGAGGATTAAAATATATGGCAAGAAAAGCATTAATCATTAAAGCAAAGAGGACCCCGAAATTTTCCACCCGCAAAATTAATCGTTGTTGGCGTTGTGGCCGCAATCACGGCTACATGAGAGACTTCGGTTTGTGCCGTATTTGTTTTAGAGAATTAGCCAACAATACTGATTTACCGGGCATTACCAAAGCCAGCTGGTAATTTAAATTAAATTCCTATGAATGATCCAATAGCAGACATGCTAACAAGAATCAGAAACGCTTCAATCATCTCCAAGCCGGAGGTGTTGGTGCCGATGAGCAAGTTGAAACACAACATTGCTAAGATTTTAGTTGAAACGCACTGGCTGGAAAAAGTTGAAGTTGTGGCTAAACCCGGCGCCAAAAATCAGAATCAAGTTTTCAATGAATTGAAATTAGTTTTAAAATACAAAGATAACGGCAAATCAGTTATCACTTCAATTAAGCGCATCAGCAAGCCCAGCAAGCGAGTTTATGTTAACAGCAAGGAATTGCCGCGCGTTTTGAATAATATGGGTATTGCCATTATCTCCACTCCGCAAGGTTTGATGACCAATAAAGAAGCCGGCAAGAAACACCTGGGCGGCGAAGTAATTTGTGAAATTTATTAGAAATATATGTCAAGATTAGGAAAACTGCCAATTGAATTGCCTCAAGGCGTAAGCGCTCAGCTGACTGACGGCGTGATTGTCGTTAAAGGACCGAAGGGTGAATTGAAACAGGCCTTGATGTCTTGCGTTAAGGTGGAAATTACGCCTGAAGCGATTAAGGTAAGTGTGGCTGATCCGGAAAATAAACAAGATAAATCAGCTTGGGGTTTGTTTAGAAGCTTAATCAGAAATATGGTGGTTGGCGTGAGCCAAGGTTTTACCAAGCAATTGGAAGTCAACGGCGTCGGTTATAAAGTGGCCGGCGGCGGCAAGAAATTAAATTTCAGCTTGGGTTATTCACACCCGATTGATTTTGACATGCCGGAGGGCGTAAGTTGCGCGGTGGAAGGTAAGATTATTACTTTGAGCGGTTTTGACAAGCAAGTAGTCGGCGAAACTGCCGCCAGAATCAGACGCTTAAGACCGCCGGAACCGTATAAAGGCAAAGGTATTAAATATGTTGAAGAAGTTTTGCGCCGCAAGGCCGGCAAGACTGCCGCTTCCAAATAGTTTAGCGAAAATATATGAATAAAGATAAAGCCAAACAATCAGCTAAAAATCGTCGAGCCGCTCGCATCCGTTCAAAGATTACGGGTACTGCCGAGCGACCAAGATTAACTGTGTTTAAATCAAACACCAGTATGTTTGCGCAGATTATTGACGATACGGTTGGCAAAACCTTGGTCAGCGCCCACAGCAAAGGCATTAAAGCGGATAATAAAACCGCTGCCAGTTTTGAATTGGGCAAGGCCTTGGCGGCTAAAGCCAAAGATAAGGGCATTAGCCAGGTGGTTTTTGATCGCGGCAGCAATTTGTATCATGGCCGTATTAAGGCGATTGCCGATGGCGCGCGTGCCGGCGGTTTAGAATTTTAATCAAGCAATATGTCAGACAATAAACAAGAACAATTGGTAGAGACTCCGGCTGAAACTGCAGCCGAACCTAAGACTGAAGTCAAAGCGGAAGCTAAGGCTGAGGTTAAGGTTGAGGCTAAGAGGAATTTCCGCGGCAAAAGACAACAGTCAGGCGGCGGTCGTCGCGACAATTACGCCGAAAACAGTGAATATGAACAGCAGATTTTGGATTTGGCTCGCGTGACTCGCGTTATGGCCGGTGGCAAAAGAATGCGTTTTCGCGCTTGTATTGCTTTGGGCAACAAAAATGGCAAAGTCGGTATTGGTTTAGCCAAAGGCGCCGATGTTACTTTAGCTAT
>JAKAEX010000034.1:6217-7526 GCA_021819805.1 bacterium
TATTACCAAGGCGGTTAACCAAGCTAAGAAACATATGATTGAAGTGCCTCTGACTGACATTGCTTCTATTCCCCACGAAATTAAATATAAATACGGCGCGTCCACAATTTTGCTTCGTCCGGCCGCTCATGGCCGAGGTATTATCTGCGGCGGCGTGGTTAGAATGATTGCTGAATTAGCCGGCATTAAAAACGTTACCGGCAAAATCTTGGGCACCAACAACAACGTCACCAACGCTAAATGCATGATTGAAGCCCTGTCCCACCTTAAACCCCTGAAAACCAAAAAAGCTAAAAACGAAATCAAGACTGAAGAGCCGAAAGTTGAAGAGGTTAAAAAATAAAATAGTCGCGTAGCGACACCTTAAACTTTAAACTTTAAACTTTATAACTTTCAACTTAATAATATGGCTATAACTTTGCATAATTTAACAACGGATAAAGCCGTTAACAAAAAGAAAAAGAGAGTGGGCAGAGGCAATGCTTCCGGCCACGGTACTTTTAGTACCCGCGGTATTAAAGGCCAAAAGTCTCGTTCGGGTGTTAGTGGTTTAAAGCGCTTAGGTATGAAACAAATGTTGTTGTCAGCGCCTAAGTTAAGAGGTTTTAAATCATACCAAGCCAAGAAACAGGTAATTAATTTGGACTCTTTGAATAAATCTTTTAAAGCCGGTCAGACTGTTAATCCGGCAACTCTGGCTAAGGCCGGTTTGGCCAATCAAGCCAAGGGCGGCATTAAAATTTTATCCAGAGGCAAGTTGGAGGTTAAAAACTTAACTTTCAGTAATGTGGAAGTAAGCGACTCAGCTCGCCAGGCGATTGAAGCAGCTGGTGGCAAGATTAGCTAATAGCCATTAGTTTTTAGCTATTAGCTGTTGAAAAAATTTTAAAACTGTTATTATAGGATTATTAGCTAATAGCTAACCGCTATCAGCTAACAGCTATTATATGATGGAGCAAGTAAAAAAGATTTGGAAAGCTCGTGATTTGCGCAACAGTTTGTTGTTTGTGGTTTTGTGCTTAGCGGTTTTTCGCTTAGCCGCTCATATCCCGATTCCGGGCGTTAATGTCCGCGCTTTGCAAGATTTTTTTAATGCCAATCAAGCTTTAGGTCTCTTAAATCTGTTTACCGGCGGCGGTATGCAGAATTTTTCTATTGTCATGATGGGCGTTGGTCCTTATATTACCGCTTCCATTATTTTTCAGTTATTGGGTATGATGATTCCCAAGCTGGAAGAAATGAATAAGGAAGAGGCGGGCCGAGCCAAGATTAATATGTGGAGCCGCTGGATTACCGTGCCGCTGTCTAT
>JAKAEX010000035.1 GCA_021819805.1 bacterium
TCCTGTCGCTTAGCCGATTTGTGTGAATATATTAATAAGAAAAAAGTTTTATAATTAAATTTTTATTATGGCAGACGCAAAAGTTAACATCGGCCAGGCGGTAAGCTTTGGCTGGGAAAAAACCAAGGCCAATTTTTGGCTGATGGTTGGTATTGCTTTAGTGTTGATGGTAATCGGCATAGTGCCGGGTATGATTTTTACCAAAAGTTTTGTGCTTGGTTCAAATTTATTGACCTGGATTTTGGGCTCAATTTTCGGCGTTGGCCTGATTAAAATTCTTTTAAAAATTTATGACAACAAACCGGCGGCGATTGAAGATTTTTTCAGTCTGACCATGAACCAGTTTCTTGATTATTTGTTGGCTTCTTTGATGCTGATTGTTATTACTTTTGTCGGCCTGGTTTTATTAATTGTTCCCGGCATAATTTTTTCACTCAAGTATCAGTTTACGCTCTGGCTGATTTTGGATAAAAATTTGCGACCGATGGCAGCTCTTAAAGAGAGCAACCGCATTACCAAGGGCCATTTGTGGGGTTTATTTTTACTGTGGCTTTTGTCTATTTTAATTATTATCGCCGGCTGTTTGGTTTTTGGCGTCGGCGCCTTGGTGGCTGTGCCGGTGGTTATTCTGGCTCAAACCTATGTTTATAAAAGCTTAGTTAAATAGTATGAATCAGCAGGAACACAAAAACTATTTGTATGTGGCCGGCGTGGCCACCGGCGTGATTATGGCTATTTTGTCGGTCTTAACGTCTTTTCAGATGATTAGCTATGTTGAGCGCGGCGGTTCGTTTATGGTTTTGGTTTTGGTGTCGCTCTTAATCGGCATGGTGGTCGGCGGTTTAATCGCTTTTTTGGTTAACTCAATAACTGACTAATTTATTCTCCTCTTATAGAGGAGTACCCGCAGGGGGAGGTGTGTCTAATTAAAGATTAACACACCCCGCCCCGATGGATATCGGGACACCCCTCTCAAGAGGGGAATTAACAGCATGGAAAATCTTTTAAAAAAAATTAACGACTTGCGGGAGCAAATTCTGGATTTAGGGAGGTTACTTTGACCTGGACGGCAAACGCAGTAAAATCAGCGAACTGGAACGACTAACTATCGCGCCTGATTTTTGGCAAGATCAAAATCGAGCTAAAGCCGTTAGCAAAGAATTGGAAAATTTAAAACAAGAGATAAATGATTGGGATAAGCTTTTGGCCGAAGTAAGGGGTTTGGAAGAAATTACCGCCGTCGCTCAAGCCGAAGCTGATTCATCTTTTGTTGATGATCTAACTAAACAATTCGAACAATTAGCCGCCCAAACTGCCAAGTGGGAGTTTTTAATTTTATTCGCCGGTAAATATGATGAGCAAAGCGCCATCATTTCCATTCATGCCGGCACCGGCGGAGTGGACGCGCAAGATTGGGCGCAAATGCTGGAGCGCATGTATTTGCGTTTTGCTGAAAAAATGAAATGGCAGACGGAAATTTTAGATCGCAATCCCGGTACCGAAGCCGGCATTAAAAATAATTTAATCAGAATCAGCGGTCGTTGGGCTTATGGCTATTTGAAGAGCGAAGCGGGTGGTCACCGCTTGGTCAGGATTTCACCCTTTGATGCCGAGGCTATGCGCCAAACTTCTTTTGCCTTGGTGGAGGTTATTCCCGAATTGCCGGAAGCCGAAGGCATGGAAATCAAAGATGAAGATTTGGAATACACTTTTTCTCGTTCCGGCGGTCCGGGCGGACAAAATGTTAATAAAACCAGCACGGCTGTTCGCCTGACACACAAGCCGACCGGCATTACCGTGGCGGCGCAAACCGAACGTTCTCAGCACCAAAATCGCGAACGAGCTTTGGCCATCTTGAAAAATAAATTATACGCCATCGCCGCCGCCGAGTCTTTGGCTGAGGTTAAAAGCATCAAGGGCAAGACGCAAAAAGCCGAATGGGGCAAACAGATTCGGTCTTATGTTTTGGAGCCATACCAGCTGGTTAAAGATCATCGCACCAACCATGAAACCAGCGATATTAACTCGGTTTTAGACGGCGACTTGTTGCCGTTTATGGAAGCGTATCTACGACATGAGCTCAAAGCCAAAGCTTAATCAACATAAAGCCAAAATTCTTTTACTTATTTGTTTGTCGCTCACAGCCGGCGTAGCGGCGGCTGCCTGGTCGCCCGTATCTTTTGATAATCGGGCGATTTTTTGTTTGGCTTGGTTGGCGCTGGTTTTGGCTATCTGGCAGTGGCCGGCTCGCTTGGCAGCCGTTTTTTTAATTGCCGCCGGCTTAAGTTTTGGTTATTGGCGTTATCAAGCGGCCAATGATTTTGACCCGAGAGATTTGAGAAATTATTATAATCAAGATTTAATGATTGTCGGCCGTGTTAGCGCCGAGCCGGAAGCAAGTGACAATAGCTGGAAATTAACCATCGCCGCTGAACAATTGGTCGGCCAAGGCGAGGCGAGAGGCAAGTTTATAGTGTTTGCGCCTTTGTCAGCCACTTATGCTTATGGCGACAGTTTGCAAATTGATTGCTGGCTGGAGCCGCCTTTGGCTAATAAAAATTTTGACGCAGAGCGTTATTGGCGGCGTTTTGGCTTGGTTGGCGCTTGCCAAGCCGGCCAGTTAAAATTTTTAGGCAATCAAGGCAATTGGTTTTATAAACAAATAATAAATTTGCGTCATTGGGCGAGCGGTCGGATTAAAGCCGGTTTGCCTTATCCGGAAGCTGATTTGGGCGGCGCTATGACGATTGGCGTTGGTAATAAATTACCGGCCGATTTAAAAACAGCTTTCAGTCAAAGCGGCTTAACTCATATTATTGCCATTTCCGGCTTGAATGTAAGTTTGCTTGTGGCGCTATTGCTTGGTAGCTCATTGGCTCTAGGTATAAAACGCCAATGGAGTTTATGGCTGTCGCTCGCGGCCGTGATTTTTTATGTGGTTTTAGTCGGGGCGCCGGCCTCAGCCGTGCGCGCCGGTGTTATGGGCGTCTTGTTTTTATTGGCCGCTTGGCTCGGGCGTTTAAATAAACTAATTAACGCCTTGTCTTATGCCGCCGCTCTTAGTTTATTGGCCAATCCGTTTTTGCTCAGAGACGACATTGGCTGGCAACTGTCTTTTTTGGCGCTCTTGGGAATAATTTATCTTTATCCGCTCTTGCGCCTTTGGCCAAAAAGCTCTTTGGCTTTGGTTAATTTATTATTGGACGGCTTGGCCCTGACCATTGCCGCCCAGCTGGCGACAGCGCCGATTATTGCTTTGAATTTTCAGCAATTGTCGCTCGTCGCGCCTTTGGCCAACTTGCTGGCGGTTTGGACCACGCCATTTATTTTGGTGGCGATGTTTGGCGCTTTGCTTTTATCATTATTTATCAGCTGGAGTCTGTGGTGGCTGCCGGCCTTGGTCTTTTTGAAATATTTAATCGCTGTGGCGATGGTGGCCGCCAATTTGCCTTGGGCCAGCCTGCCAACCAATCGCCTTAAGCCCGCGGTTTTATTTATTTATTATTTGCTTTTGATAGCGGCAGTTGCTATCGGGCAAAAAGCGCTTAAACGAAAAGAACAATTAGCCCGCTTGAGATGACAAAAGCAATTTTTTATGGTAAATTGGACTTAAGGCGAAAATTTTATGAAATTATCAAATCAGCCCCCGAAGGGCACCAGCGACTGGCTGCCCAGGGAGTTTAAAATCAGACAATATATTTTTAATGCCTGGCGCCAGGTCTGTCTGCGCTATGGCTATGAAGAATATTTAACCCCGCTCGTTGAGTCGGCGGAGATTTATCGCGCCAAAAGCGGCGAAGATGTCGGCGGCAAAGAGCTCGTAACCTTTACCGATTTGGGCGGACGCGAATTATCCATCCGGCCGGAGATGACGCCGAGCGTGGCGCGCCTCGTCAGCCAGATTTATGAGGCCGTCCCTAAACCTATCAGGTATTTTTCCATTGCCAATTTTATGCGCAACGAAAAACCTCAGCGCGGCCGCAATCGTGAATTTTGGCAATTAAACTGCGACATTTTTGGCAGTAATTCGCTTAATGCTGATGTGGAAATTTTACAAATTGCTTTGGATATTATGCTGGCGCTGGGCGCGCCCAAGCATTCTTTTAAACTGAAAATCAGCAGCCGCGCCATTTTACAAGAAGTCTTTGCCAACTTAAAAATAAGCGACAAGCAGACGACTCAGGTGGCTCGCAGTTTGGATAAGTGGAATAAATTAAGCAAGGCGGCCATTGAAGAAAATCTGACTAAGGCCGGATTGAAGAAGGAGCAAATCAGGAGTTTGAGTTCGTTTATGAATAGCCGAGATTTGCCGGATATGCCGGCTGCCGCTGATCTGCGGTTTATTTTAAAGTCTTTGGCAGATTTGGGTTATGGCGATTACGTGGAATATGATCCGACCATTGTTCGCGGTTTTGATTATTATGACGGCATGGTGTTTGAAATTTTTGATAATCACAAGGATAACAACCGCGCTTTATTCGGCGGCGGACGTTATAATGGCTTGGGCGCTTTGTTCGGCGGTAAAAGCTGGCCGGCTGTGGGTTTTGCCCCGGGCGATGAAACCACTCGCATTTTTTTGGAAAGCTGGGACTTGCTGGATAAAATTACCGAACAAAAAATTGATAATTACTATTTACCATTGCTTAATGAGGATCTCCAGCTTAAGACAAATTTTTTGGCCAAGCGTTTGCGTGAGCAAGGCTTGAGCGTGGCTCTTGGCTTGGAACCTCAAAAAATCAACAAAGCGCTGGAGTATGCCAATAAGCAGGGCTTTAGCCGAGTGGTAATTTTTGGTTCGGAAGAGGCGGCTAAGAAAGTTTATAAAATTAAAGATATGGCCTCGGGCCAGGAGACTAAGCAGGCTTTTAAATAATAAATCAGGCTTTTTTCTTGTAAAATTCGTCGCCATTTGTTATGATTAACAGAGTATTATTAAGAATAATACTCTTTTTGTATGGGGAAAATTGATTTAGCTAAAACTTACGACGCGGCCAAGTTTGAAGATAAAATTTACGAAACTTGGGAATCATCCGGTTTGTTTAACCCGGATAATTTAAACGTGGCGCCGGAGGCTAAAAGTTATACGATTATTTTGCCGCCGCCCAACATTACCGACAAACTTCATTTGGGCCATGCCGAGATGCTGGCGATTGAAGATTTGTTTATTCGCTATAAGCGAATGCAAGGTTTTAGAACTTTGTGGCTGCCGGGCACCGATCATGCGGCCATTGCCACGCAAACCGTGGTGGAAAAAAGAATTAAGCAGAGCGAACACAAAACCCGCCATGATTTAGGCCGTGAAGAATTTTTAAAAAGAGTTTGGGCGTTTTTGCGCGAGACGCAAGATATAATTTTAAAACAAATCAGAGTCATGGGCGCGTCTTTGGATTGGTCGCGCTTGGCTTTTACCTTAGATGACGAGCGGCGCGCGGCGGTTAAAGAAATGTTTGTCCAGATGTATGAAGAGGATTTGATTTATCGGGGCGAGAGGATTGTTAACTGGTGCCCGAATTGCCGTTCAACTTTGGCCGACGATGAAGTTGACTATAAAGAACAAGCCGCCAAGCTTTATACTTTTCGTTATGATGCCGATTTTCCCATAAGTATTGCGACCACTCGGCCGGAAACCAAATTGGGCGATACGGCGGTGGCGGTTAATCCGAGCGACAAGCGTTATCAGCAATATATCGGCCAAACTTTATCAGCTAATTTTTGCGGTGTTGACTTAAAATTAAAAGTTATCGCCGACCGCAATGTGGATATGGCTTTCGGCACCGGCGCTTTAGGCGTGACACCGGCGCATTCTATGGTTGATTGGCAGATGGCCGAGGCTAATGATCTGGAGATTATTAAGGTGATTGACGAGCATGGCTTAATCCGCGAGGGCTTTGGCGAATTGAGTGGCCTAAAAGCTGAGGCGGCCAGAGAAATTATTGTGGAAAATCTGCGAGCCGATGGCTTGATGATTAAAGAAGAAGACATTAGCAATAATCTGTCGCTTTGTTATCGCTGCGGTACGCCGATTGAACCCCTGCCTTCCAAGCAGTGGTTTATCGCTGTGGATAAGCCGGTTGAACGTTTGGGCAACAAATCTTTAAAACAGGCGGCCATTGCCGCGGCTGATAAGATTGAATTTTTGCCGGAACGTTTTACCAAGCGGTATTTGGATTGGATGAACAATTTGCGCGATTGGTGTATTAGCCGCCAAATTTGGTTTGGTCATGAATTGCCGGTTTGGTATAAGGGCGAAGAAGTTTTTGTCGGTCGTGATAAGCCGGAGGGTGATGACTGGCTGCAAGATACCGACACTCTGGATACTTGGTTTTCTTCCGGCATGTGGACCTTTTCCACTCTTGGCTGGCCCAACAAAACTGACGACTTGGCCAAGTTCCACCCAACACAATTAATGGAAACCGGCTATGAAATTATCACGCTCTGGGTCAGCCGGATGATTATGATGAGCTTGTTTGCGGTTGGTCAGGTGCCATTTGAGAAAGTTTATTTGCATGGCATGGTACTGGACAAGCATGGCAAAAAAATGAGCAAGTCCAAGGGCAATGGCATTGACCCGCTGGACATGGTTAAGCTTTATGGCGCTGATGCTGTTCGTTTGTCGCTTTTAATCGGCACCACGCCCGGCACTGATTTTAGAATCAGCGAAGACAAAATCGCCAGTTATCGCAACTTTGTTAACAAGTTTTGGAATATCGCTCGTTTTATTGCTTCGCAAATTGAGGAAGCGGAAGCTGAGCCGGCTAAACCAACAGCCAAAACCTTGGCTGATAATTGGATTTTAGGAGAGATGGAAAGATTGATAGTTGATACTGACAATGGATTGGAAAATTATGATTTTTCTTGGGCAGGTAAAAGATTAGAAGAATTTACTTGGAATGAGTTGGCTGATTGGTATTTGGAAATTGCCAAAATTGAAGGCGACAAGTCAGCTATTTTAAATTATATTTTAAATAATTTATTGAAGCTCTGGCACCCCTTTATGCCCTTTGCCACTGAAGTTATTTGGCAGGAAATTTTTAAGTCTAAATCTGTATTAATGATTCAGAGTTGGCCGGAAGTTGATAAAAAGTGGTTGAAAAATCTAAATGAAGTTAAAAATGTTGAAAATATAGAATTAAATGGAGAAATGGCGGTTTATTATGGGTATAGAATTACAATGGAAAAAATAAAAAACTTAATTATTGGAATTCGCAACGCGCGCAGCGCCAACAAAATTGCGCCAACCCAAAAAATTAAAGCAGTTATTTATGCTCCATCCGGGACAGACATAGGAAATTTTGAAGAAAA
>JAKAEX010000036.1 GCA_021819805.1 bacterium
GATAAATTCGGATAGCTCTTTTTTTGTCGGTAAAAATTCCATCAAGGCGGTGGTTAAATTCAGCGATGGCCAGGCGGTGGAGTCGGTGCTGATTAAACATAGCGACGGCCGGCAGACCGCTTGCTTATCGTCGCAAGTCGGCTGCGCTCTGGGCTGCACTTTTTGCGCCACCGGCACCATGGGCTTTAAGAGAAATTTAACGGCTGGCGAAATTATTGACCAGGTTTTAATTTTAGCTCGCTATTTGAAGCAAAATAATTTGGGCAAGATTACCAATATTGTGCTGATGGGCATGGGCGAGCCGCTTTTGAATTACGAAGCGGTTAAGCAGGCCCTGCGCTGGCTAAATGATAAGGAAGCTTTTAATTTGGGCTGGCGCCATATGTCCATCTCCACAGCTGGCATTGCGCCGACTATGGCCGAATTAAAAAAAGATTTTCCCCAAGTTAATTTGGCGGTGTCCTTACACGCGCCAAGCGACGCTTTGCGTTCCAAACTAATGCCAATTAACAAGCGTTATAATTTAAAAGAATTATTGAAGGCGGTTGACGCGCATATCAAAGCCACCTCGCGGCAGGTAATGTTTGAATACACCTTGCTTAAGGGGGTAAATGATTCGCCGGAACACGCCAAAGCTTTGGCCGCTTTATTGGATAAGCCTTTATACATAGTTAACTTGATTTATTACAATCCGACCGGCTCGTTTCAGGCGACGGACAAGGCTAATTTTGAGAAATTTTATTTAATTTTACAGAAGGCCGGCATTAAGGTCACCAAGCGTTTTAGCTGGGGCCAGGATATCGCGGCCGCCTGTGGACAACTGGTGGGTCGGCCATTTGCCTAAGCCGGCCAATAGTGTATAATATTTAAAGATTTTGTTTATTATTAAGATAATGATATGAAGAAAAGAATAGGTTTAATTTTGCTGCCAGCTGCTCTTTTGTTGATTGTGCTTAGCGCTCAGGCGGCCACCGCCCCCAAGGCCGCGACGGCCAAAAAAGTTGTCGCTGCCAAAAAAATAACCCCGGCGGTTAAAGGCGTTAAAACTTATAATGATAAAGAGTCGCTGGCGGTTAAGAAAAAAGCCTCGGATTTTGTCAGCAAAAATTTGATTACCGATGGCACAAAAATTGAAACGACCGTAGTTGATAAGTATAATGGCCTTTATCTTTTAAAAATAAAATTAGGCGAGGGCGATTCACTGCGAGAAGTTGATGCGGCCATGACCGCCAACGGCCAGTATTTTTTTCCGCAAATTATGAAAGTGGCCGAGATTGAAAAGCAGAAAAAAGATGAAGCCAACAAGCCGGCCGGCAATTCGGCTCCGAGTCCGAGCGCTAATTTGCCTAAAGCCGACAAGCCGACAGTTGAATTGTTTGTGATGAGTTATTGTCCTTATGGCACGCAAATTGAAAAGGGTTTGTTGCCAGTGGCGGAAGCTCTGGGTTCGGCCATTGATTTTAAGATTAAATTTGTTGATTATGCCATGCATGGCAATAAAGAAGTTGAAGAAAATTTGCGCCAGTATTGTATCCAAGACCAGGAACCGGCCAAGTACCCGGCCTATTTAAAGTGTTTCTTGGAAGCGGCTGACGCCACTGATTGCGTCGCCAGAACCAAAATTGATACAGCCAAGTTAACTGCTTGCACTTCAGCCACCGACCAAAAGTTTAGCCTTACGGCTGATGCGGCCAATAAAGACAAATTGGTTAATGGCTCTTTCCCGCCATTTAACATTAATAAGACTGATAATGAAAAATATGGCGTCCAGGGTTCACCGACTTTGATTATTAATGGCCAGGAAGCCAATAGCGGTCGTGACAGCGCCAGCTTAGCCAAGACCATTTGCGGCGCCTTCACTGCCGGCCAAGCTCCGGCTGCTTGCCAAAACACCTTTTCTGCCGCCACTCCGGCGCCCGGTTTCGGCGCTGGCACTACCACCAACACCGCCACCGGCGGCTGCCACTAATTTGATTTAAGATTTACGATTTAAGATTTAAGAAAAACCCGTCATGTGGCGGGTTTTTTGTTAGAAAACTTTATAACTTTATAAACTTTTAACTTTATCTTTAATTATTATTTGGCTTTAACACCAAACTTAAATGTGGTATAATTATTATATAAATTAATTCCATGTTAAGCGATAAAAAACTTCGCGATATTTTAGTTAAAGAAAACTATTTAGCCAAAGACGAGGCTGATCGTGGTTTGGCTTTGGCTAAAGAATATGGCAGCAATTTTGACGAAGTCTTGATTTCCGAAGGCTTGGTTAGCAAAGATTTATTGGGCCAGGCTTTGGCTGAATATTTTAAGGTTGATTTTCTTAATTTAAACAAAGTTAAACCGGATCGTTTAACTGTCCAGTTGGTGCCGGAAACCATGGCTCGAGCCAAAAATTTATCTCTGGTTAGGGATAACGGTCGGGAATTAATTTTGGGCATGGCTGATCCGACCGACAAAACCACTGCTAATTTGATTGAGAAAAAAACCGGCCGCCACGTTAAAATATTTTTAATGCTCAAAGTTGACTTGGAGGATTTGTGGGCGCTTTATCGCAGCAGTTTAGCCGACGAATTTAAAGGCATTTTAAAAACTTTAGCCAGTCCCAAAGCCAGCGAAGACGAAAAAGAAAATGCCACCATCGCTATCGTCGATGCTTTGCTTCGCCATGGCAACGATAGCAAGGCTTCAGATATTCATATTGAACCCTTTAGTAAAAAAGTGGTGGTGCGTTTTCGCGTTGACGGCGTTATGCACGACGAATTGGAAATTGACAAGAAATTTTTAGAGCCGATTGTTTCCCGCATTAAAATTATGGCCAAAATGCGCACCGATGAACATCGAGCGGCGCAAGACGGCAAACTGCGTTATGACGTCGGCGATGGCTGGTTTGATGTCCGCGTTTCCATTGTGCCGATTGTGGAAGGGGAAAATATTGTGCTCAGGCTTTTGGCTTCGCGCAACAAGCGAATCGGTTTGCCCAATTTGGGTTTGTCTGATAAAGACATGAAAAAACTCAAGCATGCCATTGGCCGTCCGCACGGTATGATTTTGGTTACCGGCCCGACCGGTTCCGGCAAAACCACCACGCTTTACGCCGTGCTGACAATTTTAAATAAAAGCGATGTTCATATTGCCACGATTGAAGATCCGGTGGAATACAACATTGAAGGCGTCAGCCAAATTCAGGTTGATGCCAAAACCAATTTAACTTTTGCCAACGGCCTGCGGGCGATTGTCCGCCAAGATCCGGATATTATTATGGTCGGTGAAATTCGCGATAAGGAAACTGCCAACATCGCCGTTAATTCCGCCCTAACCGGCCATTTGGTTTTATCAACCTTGCACACCAACGATGCGCCAACCGCTTTGCCGCGCTTAATTGATATGGAGGTTGAACCGTTTTTGGTGGCTTCCACGGTTAATTTGATTGTGGCTCAGCGCTTGGTTAGAAAAAATTGTGAAAAATGCCGCACTTCTTATCGCATTACCGATGAAGAAAAAATGATTATTAAAAACGAACCAATGATTCAGTCGGTCTTGAAAGCGCGCAAAATTACCAATTTGGACAAGCTTAATCTTTACAGAGGCAAGGGCTGTAATGTTTGTAATAATACCGGCTTTACCGGCCGCATTGGCATTTTTGAAGTAATGGAAATGACGGAAGAATTAAGAGCTATGGTAAGTGATAAAGAGTCCAGCGACGCCATCATGAAAGCGGCGCGCCAAGCCGGCATGACAACCATGTTAGAGGACGGCCTGGATAAGGTTTTCAGCGGCATTACCACCCTGGAAGAAGTTTTAAAAACTACTCGCGGTTAATATGAAAAAACAAGGAGGCGCCAAGACATCTATTTTAAATATTAGTTTGGATATCGTACCGGCCAGCAAATTAGAGCTGGTGGTTTTTGCCAAGCATCTGGCGCTGATGCTTAAGTCCGGCCTGGCTATTACCGAGGCTTTAAAAATTTTATACCAGTCTTCGCAAGGCAAGTTTCGCGCCATGGTCGGCGATATCTATAACGCGGTTAAATCCGGCCGCAGTTTAGCTGAAGGCCTTAAACATTACCCCAAGGCTTTTGGCAGTTTTTTTACGGGCGCGGTTTTTGCCGGTGAGTCATCCGGCACCTTGGACAGAAGTTTGGAAAATGTGGCCGCCCAGCTAAAAAAAGAAAAAGAATTGTCCGATAAAATCAAAGGCGCCATGATGTATCCGGTAATAATTTTAGTCACCGGTTTCGGCATGTCTTTATTTTTAGCTTTTTATATTTTGCCGAAGATTGTGCCGATTTTTACCGGCCTGAAAATGAAATTGCCTTGGACCACCAGGTTATTGATCGCTTTTTCCGGCTTAGTGGAAAAATACGGCGCCTATTTATTGGTCGCCATTTTGGCCGGCGTGGCCTTCTTGATTTGGCTGGCGCGCCAAAAATTCACCCAGCCATTTTTTCATAAATTATTAATCACTTTGCCGATTGTCAGAGATATTGTCCGTCATGCCAACTTAGCTCGTTTTACCAGAACCTTGGGCACGCTGTTGGCCAGCGGTTTGAATATTGTTGATTCCTTGACGATTGCCGCCAATACCACCACCAACTATTATTATCGCCGCTCTTTGCTGGCCGTGATTAAAACCACCAACAAGGGCAGCCGCTTGGCGGACGGCTTGGCTAAATTCAGAGCTTATTTTCCCGATATGGCCATTAGAATGATTGCTGTCGGCGAAGAGTCGGGCAAGCTGGAGGAAACCTTGTTTTATTTGGCTGATTTTTATGAGACTGAAGTTGATAATGCCACTAAAAATCTTTCAACCTTAATTGAGCCGATTTTATTGATTGTGATTGGTTTGGGTGTTGGTTTTTTGGCCTTGTCCATTATTACGCCGATTTACAGCATTACCGGCGGCGTAACCAGATAAAAATAATTTTATGAACCGCGGCTTTACTCTTACTGAAGTTTTGATCGCCTTGGCGATTATTTTAGTTTTAAGCGCCATGACTTTGCCGCTCTTAAGCAATCGGCCGTTTAGCGCTCAAACCGATGGCGCCAGAGCGGAGATGGTACAAATTATACGCTTGGCCAGAGAAAGATCTCTGGCTCATTTTAAAAATCAGGCCCATGGCATTAAGTTGCTGGCCGACGGCTATGTCTTATTTCAAGGCAGCGATTACGCCACCAGACAAGTAGATTATGATTTGCCGATAAAATTAAGCAAAGGTTTGACTTTAAGCTGGCAGTTGACCGGCAGCGGCCAAGCCGATGAAATTGATTTTTTTAATTATGATGCCAAACCAAATCGTTCGGGAAAAATTATTATTTCCGCCGGCGACACTCAGTCGGTTATTAATTTAAATCAAACAGGCATAATTGAATGAGTTTAAATAAAAAACAATTTAAGGCGGGCTGGTCTTTGGTGGAGGCGATGATAGCTATTGCCATTTTTGCTTTGCTGGCCAGTTCAATTATCAGCTTGTCAATTGGCGCGCTTAACCCTTGGCTGGGTATTGGCAGCGATCCTCAGGCCGACGCCTTGGCTGATGAAGGTTTGGAGGCGGCTCGGAGCATCCAGCTGCGCGCTTGGAATGAATTGGATTTGCAGGTAAGCGGTTTAACCCGAACCAACAATCAATGGGCTTTGCTGGGCGAGGGAACAACCGAAACCATCGGCGCCTATACCCGGCAATTAACTTTATCGCCGGTTTGCCGCGACACCAACAATCAGATTGCCCCTTGTCCGGCGCTTAAAACCGACCCTCATTTGATTTTGATCAAAGCAACCATCAGCTGGCAGACGCCGGCCGGTTTGACTAAAACCATCAGCAAAAAACTTTATTTAGCCAACTGGGCTTCTCGTTTTTGGCAGCAGGATGATTGGTCCGGCGGTTCGGGCCAAGCAGTCTGGCTGGATAAAAGCAAATATGACAGCGGACAAAATATTGATACGGCCACGGCCGGCCAGGTTCGCTTAGCGCGCCAAGCGCCGCGTTGCCAAGGCTACACTTGGACTTTTGATAATCCGGCCGACTATAATTATGACCCGCAAAAAATTGAAGTTGTTAATGGCGTGGCCAGATTAAAACAAGAGCGGCAATATACTCTTACCCAGCCGCCGATTAATTCCCTTAATTTTGTTAACGCCACCTTAAATGATTCGCCCAGCGTGGTTAAGGTGTCTGACAATGTTTCAATATCCGGTATTCCCGGCCTGGTTGATGTTTATGCCATGACTTATCGCGTTAATAATAATTGTGAATTAATTACCATGGCCATTAGCGATGACGGTTTGATTCGCAATATTAGATTGGATTCTTTCCTCTATGAAACCAATAACTGCGATCACTCCAACATTTTTAGAGTTAATAATAATGTTTTTGGCTTGGCTCATATCCAGGGCGGCAGCCGAACCGCTTATTTAAGAACTTTGGGCATAGACAATAATGGCACGATTAGCAAAGCCTTTATTGATTCTTATGCTTTTGCTCCTGACCAAACTTCTTTCCCGTTTGTGGCTAAAACTTTCAATAAGATTTACGCCATCGCTTATAACCGCGCCAATGTTGGCCAAATAGCCACTGTTAAAATTAACGACAGCGGCATAATTGTTCATACTTTGGTCGGCCAAAGATCCTTGGTGTCTAATGCCCAGTATCCGACCGTTAGCCAGTGGTTAGAGACGCCCACTAACGCGGTATTGGCGGTTAATTACAGCGTGCCGGCTGAAAACAGGAATTATTTAAAAACTTTTACCATTGATTTGCGCGGTGTTTTTAGTCCGGTGGGCAGTGAATATTCGGTGCTTGGCGCCAATGCCGCTTATCGCACTTCGTTTTTTAAACTTCAAGGCATGACCGGCGCTTTTAGTTTTATCGACGGCAGCGGAGCGGCCACTTTGCAAACGATTAACATTCAAGATAATGGCGCCATCAACCAAGCGCCGATTGATAGTTTCGTAGTAGCCAATAATGTGAGACAAGCCAGGTTAAGCTTGGTGCCTGGCCAGCCGGGTAATTTATTACTAATGGATTATGACGCCGGCAGCTTCGCTTATATTAGTTTGTTGTCGGTTAATTTCGCCAGCGGCAAAATTAATAATCAGGTTTTAGATACTTACACCTTTGGTTCCCGCTCGTCATATCATACCGTCTTTAGTCTTGACGCCACGCATACCGCCGTCGCTTACCGCCAGCCCAATGCCTGGGGCATGTTATCAACTTTGGGTGTTTTGGAGGGGCCATTGGCTTATGTTAAAAATGCCACAATTTCTCCCAAAAATTTATACACGCAAGCCGTGGTTGATT
>JAKAEX010000037.1 GCA_021819805.1 bacterium
CATAGCACTACGGTCGACTACAACAAGTATTGTATCGACCCCGTTTGATCCATTTTTTTGATAATGCCCAATAATATCAAATACTTTTCGGGCTTCGGTATCGGGCAGCTTATTCGCAATTCGTGTCCAGGTGTGGGTATCTTTATTATAATGGACCTTATCGCCAATTGAGCCGCCTAATTTGCCAATTTTGCAAAAACCGGTTTGCGGACCAAAACCGGGCGCGGCAAATTTTTTGCCTGTCGCCGGACCGCAAACAGCGTCGCCGCCGGAACAATTGGTCGGATAAAGTTTGGCCTGGCAATCAACCGGCTTGCCCTTTCTCGGGTTGCCGGCAACATTATAATAACATTTCCAGCTGAAATATTTCGGCCATAAATTATCAAAACCGGAATAATCGCTGGTTTCGGTCGGCTGATCAGAACCATTGGGCGCCATCCAATATTTTTTAGTGGTGTTCGGCAAATAAAGCGTGGAGCCGGCGCCGCATAATTCCGGTCGATCGCCCTTGTTGGTTAAGCCGAAAAATTCGTTCCACTGCGAATCAGCCGAACACAAGCCCTTGCCCGTGGTATAAACTTTTTTATCAACCGTGCCGCAAGTGCTGGGGGGCGCCCAACCAACTTCGCAATGAGCCTTATTTAAAGCCGGATCTTTGCCCGGCGGCACTTCGCCCAAGCAGTACCAAAATTTATTATAAGTTTTATCAGCGGCTGTACATAAATCCTTATCATCTGACTGAAGGCCGCCGGCGCACAAGGGGCTATAATCCTCATCGGTGCCGGCCGTGCCTGGCGCCACGCCAACCCTGGCGCATTCATCCTGCCACAGCTTGCCCTTGCTGTCGGCCGTGCCGGCTCGCAGACATAAAGCTTTAAAATATTCATCATAACTATCAAAAATCGTATCCGGATTACAGCTATAACCGCTGGACGAAACATCGCCGGCGCACTCGGCTTGCTTATAGGCCTTGCAAGTTTCCGAGCCGGCGCCGCAAGTCCAAGTCCAACTCGCTAACTCGCTACCCTTGGAGGGCAAAGTTAAAGGCTGGCCGTCTCTGCCGATAGCCTGAAAATTAACCACTTTACGGCTACCCGGACATAAATCGCCGGAAGTTTCGCTTAAGTCGGAGACAATAGTGTTATTGGCCGCGCCGCAGCAAGTTTTATTAATATCGCCGGGTTTTGACCAATCGCTGAAAGTTGAGGAAGTGCAGCCGGTGCCGGCGCAACCGGTACAAAGCTCTTTGCTGATTTTACATTGATTACAAGTTAAATTGCCGCCGGTACAGTTGTAAGTCTGACAAGTTGGCGCCGGAAAGCCGAAATCAAAACCATCGCACTCCTCGCCCGGCTCTTTAACACCATTATTATTGCAATGGGAACAATTACTGGTATCAGGCAAACACTTGCTGGTGCAACCCAAAGTGCCGGCGTTAAAACCAAAGTCTTTACAATCAACCACACCGTCGCCATTTTGATCTTGAGCCGGATCATAAGCCGGCGAGCCCTTGACCATATCGCATCTTTCGCCGCTATCCAAAACATTATTGCCGCAGACTTTATTATAAGTACAGCCGCTTTCATTAAAAAAACAGCTGGGGAAGCAGCTCAAAACGCCTCCGTCATAACCTAAGGTTTGGCAAGTTTGGCCGCCCAGCTGACCGCCGTCGCAATCTTCGCCGGCATCAATTTGTTCGTTGCCGCAACCGGTGCATTTATTACAAGGAATGCTATAACCCGAGGTACAGGTCCAAGTCCAGCAATGGGTGCCACTGTCATAGCCTTCACCGGCGACCGTGCCGACATCGCAGGCGTATTTAGTGGCGCTACAAACCGGGTCTTGGACGGCTTTAGTTATCGGCGTATGGCCGATGAAATAAAAAACAGCCACCACAGCTAAAATAAACAAGCTAAAGAAAATTCTTATTAGCGAGAGGCGGGCTTTGATTTTGCTCATAAAAATTTATTTAAGTATTTTTTATATATTAAAAATAAATAAGTCTTTTGGCTGTTTACATTAATTATACAACACAAATAAAAAAATAGGAACAAGTTGCCAATAATTGAACAGCTGGGCAAAAGCCCTAAAAAATAAGGTAAAATCAAAAAAATACCGGCCTCCAAAGGCCGGTATCTAAATTATAATTTTGTTTGGTAAATTATTTCAAAGCTTTGGTGATTTTTTCCACAATTTCTTTCAGGGAGACATCAGACTTAACCAAATACTGATCAGCGCCCAATTTCATGGCGCGGTCTTTGTCCGCCGCCTGGCTTAAATTGGAATTAACAAAGACCACCGGTTTTTGTTTAACCTTTTTCAGCTCTTCCAAAACGCCAAAACCATCCAATTGCGGCATCATTAAATCCAAAAGCATCAAGTCAAATTTTTGGCGCTTAATCAGGCTCAAGGCTTCCTCCCCGTCTTCGGCCACGCTTACCTCAAAACCAAGACTGGATAATTTTAATTTTAAAGCCTTAGACAAAGAAGCATCATCCTCGGCGATTAATATTTTTTTAGACATATAAAGGAATAGATCCCAGCTCGCGCTTTCCGCTTAAGGCGGACAGCTTGGCTGGGACAAAAGCTCACATGCTTTTGATTTTTGATTACAAAATCTACCCCCATATTACCATTATTAATTAGCTTTAGCAAGCCCTTTTATCAAAAAAACCAAGCGCCCGAATTAACGGACGCCTGGTTTTTCATAAATATTTTAGAAGGTGCCGGGCGCCATCTGCGGACCCTGGCCCTGCTGCATTTGCGGCTGATTAAAGCTGGACGGCATTTGGAAGTTGCTTTGCGGCTGTTGCTGCACCTGCGGAATGGCCACAATATTAACGCCTACGCCCAAATCATTTAAAGCTGTATTTAATTCATCAACCAAATTAGCCAGATTATCAACTTTATTCATCAAATCTTCAATGTCCACCGGCTTAGTATTAGCCGCTGTCTTAACCTCGTCAAACTGCTGTTTAATTTGCGCCAGCTGTTCTTTGGCCGAAGCGGTATCCAGTTTTTGCTTGTCAGCTCGATTAATCGCGCTGGTAAATTTATTAATGGTTGAAGTAAAGCTGGTTATGCCTTTTTTGTAATTGGCAAAAAACTCCGCCTGTTGCTGTTCGGTGCCAAGATTATTAAATTTGTCCGGCAATTCGTCCAACATAGTGAAAACATTATCAAGCTCGTCGGTGGTGGCGGCGCTTTTAGCGGCCGCTTGAATTTGGGCAATGTAAGCATTAACCTCGTCCAAAGACGCTTTAAAGCTGTCTAAAATCGCCGAATCAATCGATTTATTTTTAGCCAAGCGGTTGTAGGCGTTTTGAAAAGGCTTGGTGCTCTTCGTTAGTTGCGGCAAAATCCTTTGGTTTAATTCAATTTGCCTTGATAAAAGCCCCATGGAGTCGGAAATCTCCGAAAAATAGTCGCCCGGATTAGCGTCCAAGTTTTCAATGGCGGTCATATCGGCGGCATTTTTAACGGTGTTGGCATAATTTTCCACGCCGGCCACAGCGTCAATCAAAGTTTGCGGAACAGTCAAACCCAATTTCTGCGCCTTGGTTATCAAATTCTTGGCCGGTTTAAGGCCTTGAGTAATTCGGCCAACATCTCTTTTCATGTTTTTTAACTGCTGTTCATCGCGCTGTTTTTGCTGTTTGTCCATTTCTTCTTGGGAAGGCCCCTGTTGAAAATTTCCCTGATTTTGATTCGGCCCCATCATTGGACCCTGCTGCGGCTGGCGGCCTTGATACGGTTCTCCTTGGCCTGGTTGTTGATTCGGTCCCATCATCGGACCTTGTTGCGGTTGATAACCCTGATAAGGCTGCGGCTGACTCGGAGCTGGCGGCTGACTCTGTCCCATCATCGGTCCGGGTTGTCCGGGATTTTGTTGCGGCTGATAATTCGGCTGAGTTTGGCAAGTCGGCTGACTGCCATCAGCGCAAGTCATGCCGGAACTTGGATTAACTCCGCCGGAGCACAAATAAACTTGTCCGCTCGGGCAAGGCGCGAAAACAGTATCGCCCAAAACTTGGGCAAAACGAAGTTCATAACAGCCAAAACCAAGACAAACATTACTTGTCTCAGCTTTGACCAATGGCGCAACCAACAGCATGGCGGCGGCCATTAAGACAATTTTTAAATTTTTCATAGATTTTATCGGCCAGACAAATAGTCCGGCAAAAATTAATATATAATTTAACTAATTATATACTCCTCCTTAAACATATTGAGCATCAGTAAAAAATAAGATAAGAGCAAAGGGCCGACAATCAAGCCGACCAAGCCGAAAATTGATAAGCCGATAACCACGCCCAAAATAGAAACCACGGGATGAATCTTGCCGACCTTTTTTTGAATTACCGGCCGCAAAAAATTATCAACGCTGGAGACAACCGCGCCCCAAGCCAAAAGACCGACACCGGCGCCAATATCGCCGCGAGCAAATTGCCAGAGCGCCGCCGGCAACCAAACCGTCGCCGTGCCGGCCACCGGAATAAAAGCGGCAATCATGGCCACCAAGCCCCAAAGCACCGGCGCCTCAATGCCAAAAATCCAAAAACCCAGCGCCAAAAGTGAACCCTGCATCAGGGCAATCAAACTGGAAGTCACGAGCACCGTGTAAGTTACTTTTTTAAACTCGCGCCTTAATTTAAGGGTGTTGTGCTGACTAAAAGGCATCAGCTCAAAAACTGCCTGACTTAATTTTTCCTCATCGGCCGTCAGCAAAAAATACAAAACAAAAAACATTAAGAGATAAGAAATTATTTGGTTGCCGATAACCGACAGGGTGCCAAACAGCAAACGGCTGGCCGTGGAGCCGGCTTGCGATAATTGTTCGCCAAAAACCGTAGCATCAAACTGCGGCAGCCAGTGCGGCAAATTGCTCCACAAATTGGCCTGCTGGCCAAGATTGGACAAAACTATTTTTATTTCTTTAACCAAAATTGAAGCCAAAAAAGAAACCGGCAGCGCAACCGCCACCACGGAAATAATAATAATCAAAAGCGCCGCCAGCATCGGCCGAAGTTTCAAGCGCGCTCTGAGCCAGCGATAAAACGGCAAAAAAACCACAAACAAAATAAACGCCCCCAAGAGAGCGTCTAAGTATGGCCACAAACCATAAAGTAAAACTCCGAATAAAACGAAGATTAAAATAATAGCCAAAAACTTCTTCAGTTGTTTTTCTTCTATCATACTATAATGTCTCTTCCAGCTTGTGTCTCATGATCGGCGGCAAGACTTCGGCCCAAGGTTCGTTTTCCAAAACTTCTTTGGGAATCTCTTTGCCTGTTTCCAAACAGATGCCATAAGTGCCATCTTTAATCCGTTCCAAGGCGCTATCAATCCTATCCAAAAGATTTCTTAAAACAGCCAAAGACGAACCCTGAAGAATATCCTCCACGGCATCATTGGCCAAATCGTCTTCGTCCGGATTGTCCATCGGCGCTTCCGGCTGGCTGAGCTCTTCAATATCAGCTCGCACCTCCAGGCGTTCTTGCATTAAGCGCTCTTTCATTTTTTGGATAAATTCTTGGTCTAACATAAAATAGCTGTTAGCCCTTAGCCATTAGCTAAAAGCTATATTTAAGATAATTATACATCATCTTTAAAATATAACAAACAGTTTTTGGCTTACTATTGACAAATTTGCTATACTATGATATAATAATATATAAATAAAAATACAATTTTCTTTTAAAAACCAATAAAAAGGGGTCTAAAATGAGTGTAGATCAAAAAACAAAAGCAGACTGGTTCGCTATGTTCAAGCTTAAAGTCCAGCAAATAAGGGAAGACTGCAATGAGCTTAAACAACACTGGGAATCAACGGGTGGCGCCGCCTATCCCTCTCAAGAAGATATGGAAGGCTTGGAGGCGAAAATTAAAGAACTTGAAGATCTGATTAAGGACAGTGAACCTTCACCGGAAGAACTGGCTGAATACGACAGAGTCGGCAAAGAAATTGATGAAGAAATAAGCCGAGCCGCCGCCGAGAAAGCCGAAGATGAAGCCATCAATAAAAAAATTGATGAGGATTTGGAAAAATACGAAATCCATTCTCTGGGATCGCGGATAGAGCCGTCAGCCGACGATGAAAGCGACACCTTCTGGGCCGTTTGTTCCAATCCCGACTGCGATAATACTAAGCCGACCAACGCTCTTGTATGCTCCAAGTGTGGAGCAGACACCACGCCAGCTCTTTAGCTAATTAGCCAAAAAATAATTGGGCAATCTTTTAAAAAGATTGCTCTTTTTTTATTTCCAGATAATACTTATAATAAGTTGGTTTAAAAACTGTTGGTTAAAATAAGATCTGTTTAGATAAAAATATCCGTGGCGCGTAAGCGACACTCTTTTTCTTTTTCTTTTTCTTTTTCGTTTTTACCTTTTCGCTTTTAGCTTTATTTATGGATTTAACTTATGAAAACAAATTAGCTAAGGAAGGCTATCGCTTGATCGGCGGTTGTGATGAGGCCGGCCGCGGCCCTCTGGCCGGACCGGTCGTCGCCGCTTGCGCTGTCTTTGATTTTAGTTCGCCCTGGACTATCGGCGAACTGTCTTTGGTGCGCGATTGCAAAAAGCTAACAGCCAAACAAAGAGTTAAATTGTTTTCGTTAATTAAGGAACGAGCTGTGGCTGTGGAAATTGGCGTGGTCAGCAATAAAATAATTGATAAAATAAATATCTTGCAAGCCAGTCTCTTGGCTATGCGCCAAAGCGTGGATAAATTGGCCGTTAAGCCTGATTTTGTGTTTGTGGACGGCCAATTTAGCATCCCCAAATTAGCCGTGCCGCAAACCGCTATTATCGGCGGCGACGGCTTGGTTTTTTCCGTGGCGGCCGCCTCCATTATCGCCAAAGTGAGCCGCGATTGGTTGTTGGACGAATACGACAAGAAATACCCGGGCTATGGCTTAGCCCAGCACAAAGGCTACGGCACGCGTCTCCATTTAGAGCGCTTGGCAGCCTTGGGACCATCGCCAATACATCGGATGTCGTTTAAACCTCTTTTGAAATAAT
>JAKAEX010000002.1 GCA_021819805.1 bacterium
TGAGCCTGATTGTTTTAATCGGCTCCGGCAAAACAGCGGAAATTTTATTGCATGAATTTTCCACTAACAAAAAATTAGGTTATGAAGTGGTTAAGCGTTTTGATAATTTCGGTTTGGAAGAAGCCAACGAATTGGAAACCATCCTTGGTTTTAAGGAAATTAACGAAGTTATTCAAAGCGATCTCAATTTGTCCAAGGCGGAAATCTTGCGTCTGTATGATTTTGCCGACGAGCATCATCTGACTTTCAAATATGCGGCTGATCTTTTGGATACCAAGGTCTTGCGAGTGGAGGTTTCCGAATTAGCCGGCGTGCCGATTGCCGAAGTTAAAAAAACCCCTTTGGACGGCTGGGGCAGGATTTTAAAGCGCTTGTTTGATATTATTGTTTCCTTGCTGCTGATTATTATTACCAGTCCGATTCTGATTATCACGGCCATTTTGATTAAATTGGATTCTCGCGGTCCGGTTTTTTACAAAAATGAGCGAGTCAGTAAAGATGGCTTTTTCAAATTATTTAAGTTCCGTTCCATGGCCAGCCAATATTGCGTTGGTGATGAGTATGACAATAATCAACAAGCCTTGGCTTATGAAAAAGAATTGATCGCCAAGCAGAATACCAAAGAAGGCCCGGTTTATAAAATTGGCAATGACCCGCGCATCACTCGCGTTGGTCGATTTATTCGCCGTTGGAGCATTGATGAATTGCCGCAATTTTTTAATGTCTTCATGGGCAACATGAGCTTGGTCGGTCCGCGACCGCATCAGCCGAGAGAAGTGGAAAAATATCAGCTTCACCACAAGAAAGTTTTAACCATTAAACCGGGCATTACCGGCATGGCTCAAGTTTCCGGCCGCAGCGATCTAAGCTTTGAAGATGAGGTCAAGTTGGATACTTATTATATTGAAAATTGGTCAATTTGGCTGGACTTGGTTATTTTATTAAAAACCCCGATGGCGGTTTTACGCTCGCGAACAGCCGCTTAAGGCAGCTATGCCTTTTTGTCTTTTTTAAAGACTTTAGTGTAGAATTAATATATATGAGAGTCGCTTTAATTCATGATCATTTGGCCCAAGATGGCGGAGCCGAGAAAGCGACGGCGTGTGAGCCGTTGTCCCGGACAAGCGATGCGCCCATTGGCGCAGAGCGCGATCCGGGATCCATTAGTTATATTATATGAGAGTAGCCTTAATTCACGATCATTTGGCTCAAGACGGTGGAGCCGAGAAAGTTCTCAGGGTGCTGGCGGAGATGTTTCCCGAAGCGCCGATTTTTACTATGCTTTACGAACCGGCTATGGTTGATAAATACTTTAAAAATAGAGTAATTGTTACTTCTATTATTCAACGGATGCCTTTTGGCGTAAGTCATTACAAATGGTTTTTACCATTTATGCCAATGGCTGTGGAATTTTTTGATTTAACCGATTACGATTTGGTAATTTCTAATACTAGCGCTTTTGCTAAGGGTGTTATTACTAACACCAATACTTTACATTTGTGTTATTGTCATACGCCAACCAGATATTTATGGAGCGATACTCATTCTTATGTTAAGGAATTAAAGTTTAATAAGTATTTGAAAAAAATTGTCGCCCTATCCTTAAATAAGATTAGGATTTGGGATCGAGTAGCAGCTGATCGGCCCGATTATCTTATCGGTAATTCGCGCTTTATTGCCCGACGGATTAGAAAATACTATCGCCGACCAGCAGAAGTGCTTTACCCGCCGGTAGAAACAGATAAGTTTACTATCAGTCAAACTATCGGTGATTATTTTTTAGCCGGCGCTCGTTTAGTGCCATATAAGCGTTTTGATTTATTGGTTCAGACTTTTAAAGCCAATGGGCTTAAATTAAAAATTTTCGGTGAAGGGTCTGATGATTTACGTCTGAAAAAAATGGCTGATGGCGCGACCAATATAGAATTTTTGGGTCGGGTTAGCGAAGAGGCTAAAAGTAAGCTGTATAGTGAAGCCTTAGCTTTTCTTAATCCTCAAGAAGAGGATTTTGGTATTACTATGGTTGAATCTTTAGCTTCTGGTCGGCCGGTTATCGCCTATAATAGTGGTGGCGCTCAAGATATTGTTGCCAACGAACAGGTGGGAATTTTGTTTGACGAACAAAACCCGGCCAGCTTAAATGAGGCCTTAGATAAATTTAAGCATCGACAGTTTGATCCTCAGGTTATTAAGGAATATTCCGAAAAATTCAGCGTCGATAGATTTAAAAAAGAAGTGCATCAATTGATTGAGAAAAAAATGAAGGAATTTAAAAGTAGCTAATTATGATTATTGGTGTTGATGTTCGTGTATTATTGGGCGCTCAGTACAGCGGGATTGGTGAATACACGTTTAATTTGCTTACAGCCTTGATTAAAGAGGACAAGTCTAATGACTACGTCCTTTTTTATAATAGCGCCAAAGATTTAAGCGGACGCCTGCCGAAGTTTGATCAAGCTAATGTGAGCTATGTCGGCCGACGTTTGCCCAATAAATTGATTAATTACGGTCTTTTTAAAACTTTGCATTGGCCGCGAGTTGACCAGCTGGTAAACAAACACTTTGATGTTTTTTGGATGCCCCACCTTAATTTTATGGCCTGGCCGATGGCTAAAAATTTTTTAACAGTTCATGATTTGTCGTTTCTCCGTTACCGAGAATTTTTTTCAGCGCATAATAATTTTTGGCACAATCAGCTTAAGGCGCCAAAACTGATTCAAGGAGCGGATAAAATAATCGCCATTTCCGCTAACACTAAACAGGATATTGTTGAATTAACCGGCGTGTCGCCGGACAAGGTGGCGGTTGTCTATTCCGGCGTGGCTGAGAGCTACAGCCGCTTAGAGCCGGCTGATCCGCGCTTAGTGGCGGTTAAAAATAAATATCAACTGCCGGCTAAATTTATTTTATACTTAGGCACGATTGAACCCAGAAAAAATTTAGTTGGTTTGATTGAAGCCTATAATTATTTACGACAAACTTATCCAGAACTGGCGGAATTTAAATTGGTTTTAGCCGGCGGCGATGGCTGGAAATTTAAAGCGGTTTATCAAGCGGCTAAAGTTTCACCCTTTAGCCAAGATATTAAATTTTTGGGTTATGTGGAGGCGGAGGATAAGTGCCCGCTTTATAATTTAGCCAGCGTCTTTGCTTTCCCGTCTTTTTACGAGGGCTTTGGTTTTCCACCCCTGGAAGCCATGGCCTCAGGCACGCCGGTCGTGGCCAGCTTTGTTTCTTCTATTCCCGAAGTTCTCGGCACAGCCGGTTTATTGATTGACCCTTATGATTTGAGAGAAATCGGCGAAGCCTTAGCTCAAGTTTTGTTAAACCAAAACTTAGCAGATAGTTTAAGTCAAAGGGGTTTAGTTCGCGCTCAAGAGTTTACTTGGCAAAAAACAGCCAAGCAATATTTGGATATTTTTAACAATTAAAAATTGTCATCCCAGCGAAAGCTGGGATCCAGGGTTTATTTAGATAAATTGTCTATTACTGTAAATACGTTTTTGGTACTTAACTAAACGTATCTTTCCCACCTTTTTATAAAGGTGGGGCCAAAATCGCGCCTGGAATAAAATTAGCTATATTTTTTCGCTCTCGCTAACATATTTTTTAACTCGCTATCGCTCAAACAGAAAAAATATGTAATGCTTCGCTCAAAAATATAACGCTAATTTTATTAGTGGCGCATTTTTATTTATATAGACGCGGCCGGGATGACAAAGTAAAATAACAGAGAATGTTGACATTTTTGGGCCACTTTGTTTTACTTTAATTAAGAATAAAATGTTTGTTAATTTTTTGGAGAAATGAAATGGGATTTTTAATCGTTCTTTGCAGTTTGTTGGCTGGTTGTGGGGGTTATTTGAGTATGTGGTCATACTATTCAAGAACACCAGCTGAGTCAGTTGGCTCCATTTTTTTGGAGTATGGAGTAGGATCCTTTGTATTTGCTCTTTCCCAGTGGTTGCTTTACAGGCATCGCGCCTATAGAAAAAATAACATCAGACGTTATCAACCCTGGCTGATGTTTATGGTCACAGTTGGAATTTATTTGTCCACTACTCTGTCGGGTTATAATTTTTATAACCATGTGAGCATTGAACTTGGAAATTTGATGGCTTACTTTGGCCTGGCGCTTGGTTTGATATTTTTATCAATCCAAATCAACTTATTACTACCAGAAGCTTTCGGCAGTGAATGCTAAACATTAAAAAAGCCTCGAAAATATTCGGGGCTTTATTTTTTTATAAATCGCAAATTAAAACCGAGATTGCCACGCGTCTCCGCCAGTTGGCGGATACGCTCGCAATGACAGAGGTCTATGGTTTCAGCCGATAAATAGTGCGGGGGAAAGGAATTGATTCGCGGACATGTTCCAAACCGCAAAGCCAGGTCACGATGCGCTCCAAGCCGAAGCCGAAGCCGCCGTGCGGCACGCTGCCGTATTTTCTTAAATCCAAATACCAGTCGTAATTTTCCGGTTTTAAGCCGTAGTCAATAATTCGGCGCTTCAGCGTGTCATAGTCTTCTTCGCGCTGGGAGCCGCCAATAATTTCGCCATAACCTTCCGGCGCCAAGAGGTCGGCGCATTCGGCCAAATCCTGATTGTCAGCATTGCGCTTCATATAGAAAGCCTTAATTTTGGCCGGGTAGTTGGTGATAAAAATCGGCGCGTCATATTGCTTGGTTAAGAGAGTTTCATCGTCGCCACCCAAATCCTCATCGGCTTTAATATCCGAACCGAGTTTTTGCAGGGCTTCAACTGCCTGGGCGTGAGTTAGTCGATAAAATGGTTTTTTGATAATTTGTTCAAGAATGCTTGTGTCTCGCTCTAAAATTCTTAATTCATCTTGGTTATGCTTCAGGACTTCCATAGTCATAAACTTGATCAGCTCTTCTTGGATTTTCAAGTTGCCGTCTAAGTCGCAAAAAGCCATTTCGGCATCCATCATCCAAAACTCAGTCAGGTGGCGGCGGGTTTTTGATTTTTCCGCGCGGAAAGTCGGGCCAAAATCATAAACTCGGGCAAAAGCCGGCAGAGCCGCTTCCAAATAAAGCTGGCCGGTTTGCGAGAGGTAAGCTTCTTCATCAAAATATTTCACCTTGAATAATTCAGTTGTATTTTCGCCGGCAGTCGGCGTCAAAATCGGTGAATCAATTTTGGTAAAATTATTAAGATTGAAATAATTATAGGTGGCCAAAATTAAGGTATTGCGCAGGCGCTGGATGGCCCATTGGCGTTTGGCGCGCAACCAAAGGTGTCGATTGTCCATTAAAAATTCAATGCCATGGTCTTTGTTGCCAATTGGCCACTCTTCGGAGATTTGGTAAAAATCAAAATCCTTGACGACGATTTCGTATTCTTCTTTTTTGGGATGTTTGTTAACTACGCCGCTTAATTTGACTGAGGTTTCTTGGGTAGCTTGTTGGCTTAAGGCCCATTTGGCCTCGCTTAAATCGGTCGCTGACAGAACCGCCTGAATAAAGCCGGAGCCATCGCGGATTTGCCAAAAATTGATTTTACCCGAAGAACGCAGGTTATAGATCCAGCCATCAATCGTTACGGTTTGTCCGACATAGTCTTTAATGTTTGCCAAGAGAATTTTGCTTGCTGTTTTTGACATAATTTTAGGTTAATTATTTTCAGTTTAACCTTAATTTTGCCATTTGTCTACATTTGGCTAAGCTTAGTTGATTATTTGGCGAGCTAATAATATAATGCTTTCATGTTGAAAGATATCATTATTATTAGAACTATTTTGTGGCTAAGTTTGGCCATTTTTGTCGCTTGGCTGATGTGGCAAGTCGTTGTGCCGCGCGGCCGAGTTGCCTATTTGACGGATAAACATCATCAGAGCGGTTTTATTGGTGATTTTGAGCCTCTTGGCAGCCTGGCTAAAGTTGACGGCCAAACAAAAATTATTGGTAATTCGGTTTATTTTACTGTCCGCACCCCGCGGCCGTTTAGCAAACTGAAACTCACTTTAAGCTATCGGCCAAGCGACCAATCGCTGATTGAGTTGGGTTTGCTGCAAAACGGCGACCAGGAAAATTATCAAGTTAAGCCGCTTTACCACCAAGTGATTAATAATTTATATCACGCCAAGGATTGGGGCGTGATTGAAAACGGCCAAACGCTTTTTTTACAGCGTCAAGATGTCTATGACAGTCTTAAGCAATTTTTAGCCAAACCGCCCGCTGCCAGCGAGGTGGCGATTTATAATTATAAGTGGCCGAGTCAAGGTGTTAAAAAATTGGGCGAAGATAAAATATTAGATAAACAGATAAATTATGTCGTGGCCAATTATCAGCCGCCGACTATTTTGGCTGACGGCTATTATGAGAGCCAGGTGGAGTTTGATTTGGCTTCGGCCAAGCAAGAGCGGGGTGTTTATAAATTAAAATTGATCGTGCCGGGATTGGAATATAATGACAGCCAGCTCGGTTCAATCAGTATTGATTCAATTAAAGCCGAGTTTAGCGGCAAGACTTGGCGGGAATTTTTTAAATTATGAAAAAACTTATTTACCACTTAGCCAAAGAAGTTTTTCGGGTAATGACGGCCGGCAGCTTGATTTTTTTGTTGATGGAATTGGTTAAGCCGTGGTCGGTTTTGGCTTATTTGAATTGGCTGCTATGGTTGGTAATTTGGCTCGCAAGTGCTATAATAGCAATAGCTTTTAAGCCTAAGGCTTAATTTCTCTAAATAAATTATATGAAAACCAATTGCATTTTTTGCAAAATCATCAGCGGCGATATTCCGGCCTACAAAGTTTACGAGGATAGCTATGTTTTGGCTTTTTTGGATATCGCGCCGGTCAATCCCGGTCATGTTTTGGTTGTGCCCAAAATTCATTCGTCTAATTTGGATGACATTGACGAATTAATGCTGGGTTATTTAATGAAGGTTGTTCGGCTCATCGGCCGGTCTATGAAAAAAAGCTTGGGCGCCAACGGCTACAACGTTATTATTAATAACGGCGCCGTGGCCGGCCAGCTGATTGACCATTGCCATGTCCATCTGATTCCGCGCCATCCCAAAGACGGCCTAACGCCTTGGCCGCAAGCCAAGTATAAAGACGACGAACCGAGAAAGTTGGCGGCTAAGATTAAAGCCAACGTGATTGTTTGCTAATTTATGGCTCGAATATTATATGGCTTAAGCGGGGAGGGCTTCGGCCATGCTGCCAGAAGCAAGGAGGTTATTGATTATTTGCGGTCTCGCGGCCACGAAGTAAGTATTGCCACCCATGATCGCGGTCTTAAGTATTTGAGCGAATTTTATCAGGTTGAAAAGATTGGCGGCTTCAGTTTTGTTTATGAAAGCAATGAAGTTAAATATGCCAAAACTGTTTTTAGTAATTGGCTGAAACGAAAAGAAACCCTGGAGAGCCTTCAACAGCTAAGCGGTTTGATAGAAGAACGGCAAATTGATTTGGTTATTTCCGACTATGAGCCACTGACAGCTTTGAGCGCCAAATTAAAACGACTGCCTTTAATTTCTTTGGATAATCAGCACGTTTTGACCAAAACCAAGCTTGATTATCCGCGAGAACATAAGGCCTCTTTCTTAACCAACTCCTTGCTCAATCGTTTATTTATCGTCCAGCCGAAAAATTATTTGATTTTAAGTTTTTTCCCTTGTCAGCCCAGAGGCGGCAAGGTTTTTGTTTTTAAACCGATTGTTAAAAGCGAGATACTGTCAGCCAAGCCGACCATTGGCGATAAAATTTTAGTTTATTTAACCTCCGGCTTTGAGGGCGCGGCCGATGTTTTAAAAGATTTGCCGGCTGAGTTTATAGTTTATGGCTTAAAGCGCGAAGGCCAAGACGGCAATCTGTTGTTTAAAAACATGGAGCGCGCCAGTTTTTCCGAAGATTTGATTAAGTGCCGAGCGGTAATTGCCAATGCCGGCTTTGCTTTAATTTCCGAAGCCCTATTTTTGGCCAAACCTTATTTGGCCATACCGGCGGGCGCCCAGTTTGAACAATTTTTAAATGCCTATCATTTGGCCAAGCTCGGCTATGGCGCCACCAGCGAACAATTTACCGCCGAAGCGGTTAGTGATTTTTTAAACAAGCTGGAAGAATATCGCCAGCACTTGGCCGGCGGTATGGAACCGGGCAATCAGCAGGTTTTTGCCAAGTTGGACGAGTTGATTGCGCTTTACGTTAAGTAAAATTATTGTTAAAATATAAATAGAAAATTCTCCTCTTGAGAGGAGTACCCGTAGGGGGAGGTGTGTCCGGTAAAAGGTTAACACACCCCGGCCTACGGCCACCCCTCTGATAGAGGGGAATAAATTAATTTATGCCGGCCGACAAACAAATATTATTAGGCTTAACGACGACACCCGGCTCAAATTGGCGGGATAAAGTTGAGGAAATCAAGCAATTAAATTTGCGCGAGGTGGCTTTGTTGCCAACGGCTTTGCCAACAGCCGATCGGCAAGTCTTATATAAATTACTGGAAGGAACAAACCTTGATTCAATTCCCTATGTTCACCTGCGAGATGATTTTACGACTGAAGAGGTTGATTATTTAGTGTCTCGTTTTAAGGTTAAAACTTTAAGCTGCCATGCCGACGTTAAGGGCTATGCGCTGTTGGATAAATTGCCAAAATATAACAGTCTGATTTGCGTGGAAAATTTTTCCGATGAAGGCGCTGACAAAATGTTTACACCGGACTATTTTGCCAAACACCAGGTAAGCGGTTTGTGTCTGGACTTGGCGCACTTGGAGGAATCGCGGCGCACCAGCCAGCGGCACTTCAAGCGTTTAACCGCTATCTTGCAAAAATATCCGGCCATGGTGACTCATGTCAGCGGCACCAAAACCAGCGTCTTGTTTAAAATTTTTAATAAAACCTACGTTGACCACAGTTTGGATAGCTTGGCTGACATGAATTATCTTAAACAATTTCCGCAAGCCTATTTTGCCAAAATAATCGTGATTGAACTGGAAAACTCCTTTTTGGAACAGCTGGAAGTTAAGAAGTTTTTGGAAACTATTATACAATAAACAAGTATTAGATAGCGCCTCGTTTTTAGCGAGGCGTTTTTATTACCTTGATTTTTGTTAAAAAATAGGCTAAGATAAAATAAAATATGAGAGGAATTATTTTGTCGGGCGGCAGCGCCACCAGATTAAGGCCCTGCACTAAAGTTACCAGCAAGCAACTCCTGCCGGTTTATAATCGGCCGATGATTTATTATCCTCTAAACACCCTCATTAAGGCCGGCATTAAAGATATTTTAATTATTGTGGCGCCGGAACGAGCCGGCGACTATTTGAATCTATTGGGCAGCGGCAAAGAATTCGGCGTTAAGTTTACTTATGAAATTCAAGACAAGCCTAAAGGCTTGGCTGAGGCCTTTATTATCGGCGAAAATTTTATTGACAACGAAAGCGTGGCCATGATTTTAGGCGACAATATTTTTGAAGATGATTTTGTTGAAGCGGTTAAATCGTTTAAAGGCGGCGCTAAAATTTTTGCCAAGGAAGTTAAAGACCCCGAACGTTTTGGTGTGGTGGAAGTAAACAGCGATTGGCACGCTTTATCCATTGAGGAAAAACCGGCTCAGCCGAAAAGCAATTTGGCCGTGACCGGCTTTTACGTTTTTGATCATCGCGTCGTGGAGGCGGCCAAGCAAACTCAGCCGAGCGCTCGCGGCGAATTGGAAATTATTGATTTACATAATTATTATCTGCGCTTGGGCGAATTGGAAGTCGTGCCGGTTAAGGGTGGCTGGCTGGATGCCGGCACCTTTGACAGCTTATTGGCCGCTCAGATTTTTGCTAAAGACAAGATGCAAGATAAAATGATTATTTAATATGACTAAGAAAGTCGCTATTGGTTTTTTAACTTACGGCCAAACCAGCCGCCAGTATTTGGATTCTTTTTTAAGCGGTTTGAAAGAGCAGACTTTTACTGATTTTCAACTTTTGGCCTTAGATAATACCGAAGAAGAGAATAGCGTTAATGTCCAGTTTTTGCGCCAGCAGTCGCCGGCAGTTAAAGTGCTGTGGCCGGGAACCAATTTGGGTTTTGGCGCCGGTTTTAATCGGCTGATTAAAGAAGCTCTGGCTTTGGGCGCTGAATATTTTTTGGTGGTAAATGCTGATACGTTTTGGACGCCGCGCGCTTTGGAATTGTTGGTAGCCGCCTTGGATCGGCGATCAGACTTGGGCTCGGTTAGCCCTAAAATTTTGAAGTGGGATTTTGCCGGGCAAAAATTTACCAAAATTATTGACACTTGCGGTTTAAGGCTGCTGCCGGGTTTGCATTTTGTTGATTTGGGCCAAGGCGAGGAAGATAAAGGACAGTATGACTCGGCTGAGATTCTCGGCCCTTCCGGCGCCGCCGGCTTGTTTCGTTTGTCCGCTTTGGCGCAAAGCGCTGAAGACGGCCAATACTTTGATGAAAAATTTTTTATGTATAAGGAAGATTGCGATTTGGCTTATCGGCTTAAGCTCAAAGGCTGGCCGAGCGCTTTGGTGAGTCAGGCAATTGTTTATCATGATCGCACAGCCAGCGGTAGCGCCTCGCTTTTAGGCAGTTTGGCGGCTCGCTCCGGCAAAAGCCAGCAGGTTAAGCTTTGGTCGTTTAGCGGCCAGCAGCGTTTGATTGCCAAATATTGGGCGCGGCAAACTTGGTTCAATAAACTGGCAATTATTTGGCGCCAATTTTTGACCTTTGCTTATGCTTTGGTTTTTGAACCGGCTTTATTAAAAAAAGGAAAAAAATAATTAACCCCCTCCCGACCTCCCCCTTCGTAATGGGGAGGGGGACAAAGAAGTATGAAACTCTCAATTATCATTGTCTCTTGGCAAGTTAGAGATAAATTAAAAAATAATTTAACAGCCTTATTTAAAAGCCAGGTTGATTTTGATTGGGAAGTTTTTGTTGTTGATAATAATTCACAGGACGGCACGGTCGAGATGGTTGAAAATAACTTCCCGCAAGTTAATTTAATAGCCAACGAGGATAATGTCGGTTTTGCTCGCGCCAATAATCAAGCGATTAAAGCGGCGGCCGGCGAATTTGTTCTGCTTTTAAATCCGGATATGCTGGTGCGCCAAGACACTTTGTTAAAAATGATAGATTGGTTGGAGGCTAAGCCCGAGGCTTGGGTGGCTGGCTGTCATTTGCTTGACGAGCAAGGTCAGACCATCAAGCAAGTTCGTCGTTTCCCGGGCTTAGCAGACCAATGGGCAATAGCTTCTAAATTGGCTCATGTTTTTCCGGCGGCTTTGCATAAATATTTACGCAAAGATTTTGATTATGCGGCGGCGGCCAAGGTTGATTCAATTCGCGGCTCATTTTTTATGATTAGGCGGTCTTGTTTGGAGCAAGTCGGCTTATTGGATGAAAGATTTTTTGTTTGGTTTGAAGAAGTTGATTATTGCCGGCGCGTGGCGGAGGCCGGCGGCGAAGTTTGGTATACGCCGGCGGCCGAAGCCGTTGATTTAGTTGGGCAAAGTTTTGCTCAATGGCCGACAGCGCGGGCGCAGAAGATTTTTAAAGATAGCCAATTAAAATATTTTACTAAGTGGCAGCCGGCAGGACAAGTTTGGCTTTTACGAGTCGGCTGGCTCGTGGGTGGAGTTTTGGTGGCTTTGGCTAATTTGTTTAAAATAAAGAGCAAGGCCAAAACTTAAACAATTGACAAAAGCTTTAGCTTTTAGTAGATTAGTAAATTAAAATAGTTATTTCACAAATTAATAGATGGAGGAAAACATGAAAACTAAGCTGAAAAAAGATCAGCCAATTTCAGAAAAAGAAATTTGGGAAATTCTCTTGGAAAAAGAGCGTCCGATTTCAGCTAAGGTAATTTGGCCGATTTTGGCGGATAGAGTCAAACAGCACCTGCTGGATCAAAAAATTACCAATGCCGCGGAATTAGAATCGGTAATTAAGGATTTAAAAACAAAAGGCCTGGCTGATGTTTCCAAATTACTGATTGCCGCCGGTCGGGATAAAAAGGTTAAAGTACTTAATTATAATCGAGGTAGCGAACAGGTAGAGACGGTTAACTTTAATCGCGATGACAGCAGTCAAGATGAGTTCGGCCCTTTGTATAGTCTTCACCTTAAAGGTAGCGCCGATCCCTTCCTGATGATCCAGTTGGCGGAAAGACATTGGCTTAATCTTAACTTTATTTTTGTTGGCCACGGCAAGACTAAAATTATCAAGGTGGTGGATGAATCAGCTATAGTTCTGTATGAAAATTATTAACTGACAGGAGACAACAATGGATCAGCTTGCCGGCTGGAAGGTCCTTTATGAAAATTTTTAAAAAGCTCGTTATGATTATAACGAGCTTTTATTTTTGAGATTAAGTTTAGGGGTTAAGCTTATGGATATTCTGCGGATGGATATGTCCGCGCAAGCCTTTTTCTTCGGCTAAATAATTATTCAAGGCTCGGCCTTTAAGAATTGAGTAAATAACACCAGTTAGGGTAATGGCCAAATCAACATAGAGAATTGAGCCTTGGGCAGCCGGTTTGCCGATGAATAAAACAGCAAACATACAGTTAACAGCCAAAAGACTGCCGATAACTATTAGGTGTTTGCCGCCCTGCTGGTTAACCGCATACCAAATATCATCGTCCAGCATGGCATACTGAGAAATGCGATAGCCAAAAAAATAATTGCGGCCGATTTTTTTAAAATAAAGCGGCAAGCCCATAAGGATAAACAGAATGGCCAAAGGTCCGGACACCAAGAGAGCAATGACATCTCTCATAATTTTAATCTTAAATTAAAACCGTAAACTTGTCTTCAGGGTTTGCCATAATTATAGCCTAAAGCCAATAAGTTGAAAAGTTGGCGATTGATTTTTTTGTTTCAAAAGACTAAGATGGAGATAATGCGCGCGGTTGTCAAAATGAAGATTTTGTGGTAAAAATTAGAACTTATTTTTGTTTTATTTATGGATATCAGTATCATTATTGTTAATTATAAAAGCAAGGGATTAACCCTGGCTTGCCTGCGGTCAATCAAAGAAGCGGCTTGGTCCAGTTTGTCGCATGAAGTTATTGTAGTTGATAATAATTCCAATGATTATTTGGGCGAAATCTTGGCTTGGCAGCACCCCGAGGTTCACTTTATCGCTGCGCCTAAAAATTTGGGTATGGGTGGCGGCAATAATTTGGGTTTGGCTAAAGCTAAAGGCAAGTATGTTGTGGTCATGAATCCTGATACTATCGCCATGCCCAATGTTTTTCGCCGGCTGTACGATTATATGGAAGCCAATCCTAAGGTGGGCGTGGTTGGACCTAAACAATTTAATCCGGACAAAACCGTTCAAGATTCATGTTATCGCTGGCACAGTTTGTTGACGCCTTTATATCGCCGAACTTTTTTGGGCGCTTGGTTCGGCAGCAAAGACTTGGCGCGTTTTTTAATGACTGATTTTGACAAAACAACCATCAAAGATGTTGATTGGCTCTTGGGCTCGTTTTTATTTATGCGCGTCTCGGCTTTGCGCCAAGTTGGTTTTTTTGACGAAAGATTTTTTATGTATTTTGAAGACACTGATTTGTGCCGCCGTTTTTGGCAGAAGGGTTTTAAAGTTGTTTACAACCCGGAGGCGCAGATTATTCATAATCATAGCCGTGAAAGCGCCAAGACGGCTTGGTACAAGTTTTTTACCAGCCGCACCACCCGCACTCATGTTATTTCCTGGTTTAAATATTTATTAAAATGGAAATTCAAATAATATGAATCTGATTCAACGATTTAAAAAAGACAAAGTGACTAAAGCGATTTTTCCAGTGGCCGGCTTTGGCACTCGATTTTTACCGGCCACTAAAGCTCAGCCCAAAGAAATGTTGGCAGTCGTAGACAAGCCGGCGATTCAGTATTTAGCCGAAGACGCGGCCGCCGCCGGCATTAAAGATATTGTGTTTATTACCGGCCGCGGCAAGCGGGCGATTGAAGATCATTTTGATTATTCCTTTGAGCTGGACAAAACCTTGGTGGAAAAAAATAAATTGGATTTGGTTAAAACCGTTCGTCAGGTAAGTGAGTTGGCTCGTTTTTCTTATGTGCGTCAGCCCATGCCTTTGGGCGACGGCCACGCCATTAATTGCGCCGCCCACTTGGTGGGCGATGAGCCGGTTTTGGTTATGTTCGGCGATACGCTGTATGACGCCGAAATTTCACCGGCCAAACAAGTGATTGAAGCTTACCAAAAATATCGCGCGCCGATTATCGGTTTGGCCGAGGTGGCGCCAAGCGAGGTTTCCAAGTTTGGTGTCATTGATGGTGAAACAGTGTCTGATGATATTTATAAAATTAAAAAATTCGTGGAAAAGCCGGCGGTCGGCGAGGCCCCGTCCAACTTGGTGGCGGTTGGCGTTTACATTATTACTTCAGCGGTTTTTGACATGCTATCGCAAATGAAAATCGGCAAGTCGGGCGAGATTCGCCTGGCCGATGCTTTTGCTTTGCTCTTGGAGCAAGGTGAAAATATTTATGGTCTGAAATTGGCCGGCGAGTGGCTGGATACCGGTTCCAAATTTGGCTTATTGAAAGCCAATATTAAAATCGGTTTGAAAAACGAGGAGGTTAAAGATGATTTAAGAGACTTTTTAAGCAACTTGCAGCTTTAAACGGATAAAATAAAAACGCCCCGATGTCCGTCGGGGCGTTTTGTTATAGCGATTAGATTTCCAGCAGGTAAAAACCGCTTTGGTTGTTGATGGTGGCAAAGAAAATAATTCGGTTGCCGTCGCGGTTGAAGCTTGGATAAGCGATTTTATCAAGATCCAAAAGAGTTGAGATATTATAGGCGTAGCGATCGTCTAATTCCAGGGTATTAATGCTGCGGTCAGTGGCAAAGACGACATAGTTATTGCTTTTGTGCCAAGCTAAGGCCGTGATCGGATGGCTGATGCGAGTTAAAAGCTTGGCTTGATTGGCATCGCTGGTCCAGAGGCTTAATTCAAAATTGTTGCCAAAAACTAATTTGTCGCCGCTAACCCATTGGCCAACAGTTAAAGCGCCAATTTCTTTAATTGAATAATCTTTGAGCCAAGGCAATTTAGTGCTGACAAGGTATAATTTTTTGCTGGTAATTTCTTGAAGATTAATCGTATTTTGGCCTAAATCAATAAAGCGATAATTTTCAAAGGCCTTTAATTTTATAAGTTCAACTTCTTTGTCCAGATTGCCGTTTAATTTAAAAATAGAGAGACTGGGCATTGAGCCATCGCGGAGCAAATAAAGATAGCCGTCTTTCAAGGTGAAATCGGTGGTATCTGGACCAAGATCAATAACGGCTAATTGGTTATTTTTCAGATTAAGGCTTTTAAGATTATTTTTTTCTCTTATATAAACCAAACTGTCATCGGCCCAAAGCAGCTTATCAAATGATTTTAAACCGGAATTTTTAAGATCGGTAATATTTGAATTGCGCCAATCAACCAGCGATTGGCCGGCGATGATGAATTGGCCGCTGGGCGACCAGCTGAGATAATTTTTAATTGGCTGGGGCAGAGTAATGGTTTGCGGCGCCTGGTTTTTATCTAAGGTAAAGATTTTCAGCTCTTGTTTGGTAAGCACGGCTAAGTGTTTGTGATCGGGCGAAACTAAAGTTGTTTGGATATTCTCAATTGGCATTTGATCCAGTAGCAGTGGCTGGCTTTTTTTGAAAAAATAAACATCTTCCAGATAAGTGGTTTCGCTTGGATTAATTATTAGCTGTTTTTCCCAGGGCCAATAGCCATCAAGCTCCAGGCGCACTTGGTAGGTGCCGGGCGTAATATTTTTTAATTTAATCGGCGTGGTGGCGGCTGATTCTCGACCGCTTAACTGACTTAAGAAGCTTACTTGTTTTTTGCCGTTTAAATAAATATTAGCGCCGGCAGGCGTGGTTTTGATATCAAACATGCCGGTTCGCTGGAGTTTCATGCCGGAGAAATTAAGTTTATAGCCAAAAGCATAGGGCAGAATAACGGCCGACAAAATAAAAAACATCGCGACAAAACTATAAAATAAAATTTTTCTGGCTCGGCTATTCATGGCGTTCAATTTTAGCGCCCAACTGCTGCAAGCGTTGGACAATGTCGGCATAGCCGCGGTCAATTTGATAAATATTATCAATTTCGGTTGTGCCCTGGGCGATTAAGCCGGCGATTACCATAGAGATGCCGGCGCGCAAATCAGGCGAGGTAAGTTTGTGGCCGCTCAAAGGCGTCGGTCCATTAACCACGACTCGATGCGGATCGCACATAATAATGTTGGCGCCCATCTGCGCGAGCAAATCGGTAAACAACAAACGGCGATCATAAATTGTTTCATGGATAATGCTGGCGCCTTCAGCTTGAGTCATTAAGACAGTGTAAGGCGATTGCAAATCAGTTGGAAAACCCGGGTATTCATGAGTTTTAATGCTGTAAGCTTTGAGTTCGTCAGCTTTTAAAATTTTCAGCCAGTCCGGGCCAACTTCAAACTTCACGCCGATTTTGGCAAAGACGGCCAATAGCGATTCCAAGTGAGCCGGCTGGCAATGAGTGATGGTAATGGCTGATTTGGTGGCGGCCGCTAAGATGGCAAAAGTGCCGGCTTCAATCCGGTCGGGAATAATTTTAAAATTACCGGCGCTGATAGATTCAACCCCGTCAATAATAATAGTCGGTGTGCCGGCGCCGCTGATACGCGCGCCTTGAGTATTAAGATAGTCGGCTAAGGCGGAAATTTCCGGCTCCAGAGCGCAATTTTTTAAAACTGTCCGGCCGGCGGCCAAAACTGCTGTCATCATCAAACTTTCCGTGCCGGTTACGCTCACAGTCGTAAAGAAATATTCGCAGCCCTGTAGGCGTTTAGCGCTTAGGTGATAAAAACCATGGCGTACGCTTACCTTAGCGCCCATCGCCTCAAAGCCTTCCAAGAATAAATCAATCGGCCGTTTGCCGGCGCCGATAACGCAGCCGCCCGGATGAGGGAATTTGGCTTCGCCCAAGCGAGCCAAGAGCGGGCCGACAAACATAATAGAAGCGCGGAGCTTGTTGGCCAAGGTCGGCGATAATTCGTGCCGGTTTAAATGACTGGTATTGATTACACAGCCATCGGCATTTAGCTCAACTTGGCCGCCCAAATCCTGGACAATCTCCAAAGCTCTATCAATATCTTCAATTTTCGGCAGGTTGCTGATGCTTATCGGTTGATTTGACAATAAAGCAGCCGGAATAATCTTCAAAGCCGCATTTTTTGCCCCTTTAACCGCAATTTCGCCCGACAGCTTGTGGCCGCCTTCAATAATAAATTTAGACATAATTAGCAGATTAGCTATTTTTTCATTATAATTAAACTACAAGCTTTTAGCAATTTTGGCAAGTCTTATAAAAATATGAAAAATACTTCTCGTATCAAAGCCGGCAAGCGCGGCGGCAATCCGGGCTATCGCACCGCCTCAACCTGGCGGGCTAACGTGGCGCTTAAGGCTAAAAATTTAAAAAATAAAAAGCCCGGTTTTTAGTCGGGCTCCAGTTCGCGTTTAACGCGTCCGATGATTTCTTGAAAATCCCTTACATTGGCGGCATAAATAAGGTCGTCATCCGAGGGTTTTTCTTTTTTAAAAAGCTTGAAATCCCAAAATTTGTCGGGATTTTCAGTGGCCAAGAAACGATCAAGTATGGCTTGATCCAAATTCTTGATAAAGGCAATCAGTTTGTCTTTATCTTTGTCTTTGGGCTTATTCTTTCGTTTGCCCTTGCCCTTACCGATGCCTTTAACACCTTTATTAACTTCAGTAAGGCAATAAACAAAGTGTAGAATAAATTTATTATCCAAAAGTCTTTTAGCTTCCGGGAGCTCTCCTGCTTCTGCCAATTCCAATTTGTATTTTGCTCTTAAGTTTAGATCCAGGATTTCAACAAACCAAAAACAATGTTCGTTAGCATAACGCCTGGTGTCAGGGTGTAGCTGCGCCGGAATTCTTTTTTCTGCTGTCATGGCTAAGCCCTTTTAGTGAAGGAACAATTTTTTCTTAGACTAACTATTTGCTGTAAGTTTGTCAAGCGGGCTTAGGATTAATAAAAAACCGATCCCCAGATCGGTTATTTAAACTTTAGCAACTTTGCTCTTTGCAGGTATTCCGGCTTTAATTTTAGCACCTCCCGTAATAAATTTTCTATCTCCGACGGAGCTAATTTTCTCATAATACCGTCATTGCCCAAGCGCCGATGAACGAAAAAAACAATTACTTGTTTGGAAGCTCGGCCGCCAGTACCCTGGAGACTAAACTTTATTTTAAATAATTTTTTAAGAGCCGTTAAGTCTAAAGAATAAAGATTAGCCGACTCATCATAAAGCTGAACCCCGGTAATTTGGTTTAAGCGTTCATTGGTTTCCGGAGTTTCCGGCGAAACAAAATATTGGTAATGTACCATTAACCCTCCTCTTATTTTTTGCTGCAATCTCTATTTGAACATTTAATTTCTTCATCTTTGGTGCTAATCATCAGCGAACCGCAGTCCGGGCATTTGGCGCCGGTCGGTTTGCCGTTATAAGCATTTTTGCATTCGGGGTAGTTGCTGCAGGCATAAAAAACACCACGCTTGCTGCGTTTGGCCACGATTTCACCTTTGCCGCAGGCCGGGCATTTTACGCCGGTGGAAGTAAGTCCGTTTTCTTTTATATTTTTTATATTTTTACATTTGGGATAAGCGGTACAAGCCAAGAAGGGGCCATAGCGGCCGACTTTAATAGCCATGGGCGAACCGCATTTGGCGCAAACCTCCTTGGGATATTTGGCGCTGAGCTCCTTGATTTCCACCTCATCTTTTTTGCCGTCGTTATCAACGTCGCCGTCATGAAACTTTTTGGTATTTTTGCATTCCGGAAAATTGGTGCAGGCTAAAAATTTGCCGTAGCGCCCGGTTTTAATAACCATGGGCGAACCGCATTTGTCGCAAACTTCGTTTGATTTAACGTCGGGCATAATATCTTGTTTATTAATTTCCTTGTTTTTGATTTCCAGGTTGGCGTGAAACGGCTCGTAAAATTCTTTAATAACCGGCTGCCAAGCTTCTTTGCCCTCGGCGATTTCGTCCAAGTCTTTTTCCAATTTGGCGGTAAACTTTAAATCCACCACTTTGGGAAAATGTTCCACTAATAAATCATTAACCACAAAAGCGATGTCGTTTGGTTTGAGGCGTTTATTTTCATCGCGCTCCACATAATTTCTGGCTTCAATCGTGGCAATAGTCGGCGCGTAAGTTGATGGCCGGCCAATTTCGTGTTTTTCCAATTCTTTAACCAAGGTGGCGTCGGAGTAGCGAGCCGGCGGCTTGGTTGAATGTTCTTCGGTTTTTAGTTCTTGCAAAGTTAAAGTTTCGCCGACACTTACTATTGGCAATTGGTTCTCGGCTGATTTTTCCGGATAAATTTTCAGGTAGCCGTCAAATTTTAAAGTTTGGCCTTGCGCCAGCAATTCATATTTGCCGGCTTTAACCGTAATATGGGCGCTGTCAAAAATTGCGTCGGGCATTTGGCTGGCAACTGAGCGCTGCCAGATTAATTGATACATTTTAAATTGCCGCGGATCCAATTCATTTTTCAAAGAATCAGGAGTTTGGCTGGCTTCGGTCGGGCGGATGGCTTCGTGGGCTTCTTGGGCGCCGGCCGATTTGGTTTTGTAGCGGCGGTCAGCGGAATATTTTTCACCCAAAGTTTCCGTTAAATAATTTTTAGCATCATTAATAAATTTCTCACTTAAATTGAGCGAGTCGGTGCGCATATAAGTAATGTAGCCGCTTTCATACAAACGCTGGGCCAGCATCATGGTTTGTTTGGCGCTATAGCCCAAGCGGCGATTGGCGGTCTGCTGGAGGGTGGAAGTTTTAAACGGTGTTGGCGCTTTTTGTTTGGCTTCTTTGGTTTCAACTTCGCCGACGACAAATTCAGCTGTCTTAAGTTCGGCGCTGATGGTGTCAGCCTGTTCTTTATTTTTAATGGCCAAGCGGTCTAATTTTTTGTCGTCTATTTTGTCCAGCAAGGCGCTGAAAGTTTGCTGCTTCGGATCGGCTAAGTCGGCTTCAATTGTCCAGTAAGCTTGCGGTTGAAAAGCTTGAATTTCTCGTTCGCGATCAACGACTAAACGGACGGCGACCGATTGGACGCGGCCGGCTGATAAGCCCTTGGCGACTTTGCGCCACAAAAAAGGCGAGAGTTCGTAGCCAACCAAGCGGTCTAAAACTCGGCGCGCCTGCTGGGCGTCAATTAGGTTATTGTCCAAACCGCGCGGCTTGTCTAAGGCTTTTAAAATGGCGTCTTTGGTAATTTCATGAAAGACGATTCGTTTGGCCTCGGCCGGCTTAATCTTTAAAGCTTCGGCTAAGTGCCAGGCAATCGCTTCTCCTTCGCGGTCTTCATCGGAGGCCAGAATAATTTCATCGGCTTTTTTGGCCAGGGCTTTAAGCTTGGCTACAACCGGCTTGGCTTTGGCCGGCACGACATATTTTGGTTCAAAATTATTGTTAACATCCACGCCCAAAACACTTTTCGGCAAATCACGGATATGCCCAAAAGAAGACTCTATCTTATAATTAGAGCCTAAAAATTTGGCGATGGTTTTGGCTTTAGTCGGCGATTCGACGATAACTAATTTCATAGTTTAAGATAAATGGAGTTGCCAATATTTTTGACAAAACCTTTGATTTCCATAAGCGTTAGTGTACTGGTTATAACACCAATGTCAAGTTTTAGCAAGTTGCTTAGCTCGTCCAGGTGTTTAGCTTCACTGTTTAAAGCGTTTAAAATTTTAATTTCTTCGGCGTTCAATTCTTGGCGGCTGGAAGTTTGACTGCCACCGGTTTCCAGCTCCAAAACTTCATAAACATCTTCGGTTTTGGTAATCGGTTTGGCGCCTAATTTCAGCAGATGATTAGCGCCGGCCGAGACCGGAGAAAAAATATTGCCGGGCACAGCCATAACTTCGCGGTTTTGTTCTAGGCCGTAATGAGCAGTAATCAACGAACCGGATTTAGCGGCCGCCTCAATAACCAGCACACCCAAGCTGATGCCCGAAATAAGGCGATTGCGTCGAGGAAAATTAAATTTATTGGCGCTGGTTTTGGGCGGGAATTCACTAATTAGCGCTCCGCCTTGAGCCACAATTTTATCGGCCAAGCAGCGATTGGCGGCTGGGTATAAGCTGGGCCGGTCTAAGCCCGAACCTAAGACAGCAATAGTTTTGCCACTAACCGCCAAGGCAGCTTGGTGCGCTAAGGCGTCAATGCCAAAAGCCAAGCCGCTGACAATGGTTAAATTATTTTGCGCCAAGTCTTTGACCAAACGATTAACCGCCATCTGGCCATAAGGCGAAGGCCGGCGCGAGCCGACTACGGCTAAAGGCAGATGATAAAGCTCCGATTTTAAATTGCCTTGATAATAGAGCAGGGGTGGCGGTTGATAAATATTTTTTAAAAGAGGTGGGTAAAACTCGTCATCAAATTCAACGGCTTGGATTTGATGCTGAGTCATTGTTGATAAAAGATTTTCAATTTTAACTAAGTCGCGCCAGCTGATAAATTCGTCGATGGTTTTTTGATTAAGTCCGAGAGATAAAAGTTTGGCCGATGATGCTTGCCAGGCTGTTTGCCAATTGCCCAAACTTTTTAGGCGCGCTAAACTGGCCGGCCCGAATTTTGGAAAATGAGTTAAAGCGATGAGATAATTTTTTTCCTCCATAAATTCTTTTTATTATATCACATCATATAATACATATCACATTGCATAGGTGTCATACCCGCGAAGGCGGGTATCCAGTCCGTGGTAAAATTAGCAACCGTCTGGATTCCCGCTTTCGCGGGAATGACGATTAGTATGTGGTTGTCTTATATTATCGCTTTCGCGGGAATGACATAAATAAAAAAATATGGGCTATGCCATATTTTTGTAAACTTGGTTTTACACGATGGTTCTCGCCACCCAAACGCAAAATAAAACACGGGCAAAAACCCGTGATTTATTTTGTGCGCCTGGATGGACTTGAACCATCGACCCCCGCCTTATAAGGGCGGTGCTCTAACCAGCTGAGCTACAGGCACCAGACGAGTTCATAAAGTAAAAAGTTCATAAAGTTTGTAAAGTTGTCGTTTTTGACTTTATCAACTTTCAACTTTATGAACTGTTTCTGTGGACGATACTGGATTCGAACCAGTGACCTCTACAATGTCAATGTAGCGCTCTAACCAACTGAGCTAATCGTCCTCTCGTATGTGTTCCTAATTTAATTAATTTTTAGCTTTTTGTCAATTTTTGATAATTTGACTTTGATTATTTTAATTTGTAAGATGGGGTTAATTAACGATAAATGTACCTTTAAAGAAGGAGGTTTAGTGAATATCTTTAGATTCTTAACGGATCCATCGCCGGGGGGCTATCAGGATAAAAATCGCTTGGTGCGCTGGCTCGTCGCCAGATGCTCTATTTTTCCGGCTAATGTTTGGACAGCGGCTCGCATTGTCGCGCCAATCTTTATTATTCCCGCTTATTACTGGTCGTCAATTTTAAGCTTGATCTTATTTGCTTTGTTCGCCGCCACCGATTTTATTGATGGCAAAGTGGCCAGGCATCGCGGTCAAGCCAGCAATGTTGGCGCCTGGTTAGATCCATTAGCTGACAAAGTTTTTGTCGTCGTTTGTTTCTACTGGTTTGGTTTAATTGCCAGACCGATTTTGTCGGTTGAATTATTTTGGCTTTTTACCGGAGTGGAATTGGGCGGACGAGTGATTGTGGGCATAGTCTGGAAAATTAGGCGAAGCAAAATAGATGTTAAGGCCAAATGGTATGGCAAAATAAAATTTGGCTTGCAGATTGCTTTGGGCGCTTGGTTGTTGCTTACCTATATTGTCAGCTGGACCCCCAAAACCCTGCTGGATGTTTGCTTAGCTCTTATTACCCTGCTGACGGCTGTAAGTGTCGCCAGTCATATCTGGAATATTCCCGAACCATTTTGTAAAAAAAATTAAGAAAAAGGCACGTTAACTAACGTGCCTTTTAAAATCCCTTAGTTTCCTCCCCCTTAATAAGGGGGAGGTCGGGAGGGGGTTCTTCTCTTGACACTGGTGGCTTTCTTGTTTAATATAGAGAGGCTTTAGCAGTCAAAACCAGGGACTGCTAACCTCTACTATTAATAATTTTAAGCTTAAATTTATGAATTTAAAACCTCTTCATGCCAACGTCATCGTTAAGCCTTTGAGCAAAGAAACCGTGACCAAATCCGGCATTGTTATTCCTGAAACTGTAAGTCAGGAAAAACCGGAACAAGGCGAAGTGGTCGCTGTTGGCGCCGGTAGAGTTTTGGACAATGGCCAAATCGCTCCTATGAGCGTTAAGGTCGGCGACAAAGTTATGTTCCGCAAATATTCGCCAGATGAAATCAAAGTTGGCGAAGAAGAATATTTGGTTATCAAGGAACAAGACATCATGTTAATTATTGAATAAATTAATTTTATGGCAAAACAAATAATTTTTGACGAACAGGCGCGCTTGTCTTTAAAAAAAGGCGCGGACAAATTGGCCGATGCGGTTAAGGTTACCTTGGGTCCCAAGGGCCGCAATGTGGTAATTGACAGAGGCTATGGCGCTCCGACCATTACCAAAGATGGCGTGACCGTGGCCAAGGAAATTGACTTGGAAGACAAGTTTGAAAATATCGGCGCGGAGATTGTGAAGGAAGTTGCTTCCAAAACCAATGATGCGGCCGGCGACGGCACCACCACCGCCACTGTTTTGGCGCAAGCGATTATTAATGAAGGTTTGAAATTAGTGGCCGCCGGCGTTAACCCGATTGAATTGCGCCATGGCATTGAAACCAAGGTGGCGGAAGTCGTGGCTGAACTAAAAGCCATGAGCAAACAGATTTCCACCAAAGCTGAAATTGCTCAGGTTGCTTCCATCAGCGCCAACGACAAAGAAATCGGCAACATCATCGCCGAGGCTATGGATTCGGTTGGCAAAGACGGCGTTATTACCGTGGAAGAGGGCCAATCTTTCGGCGTGGAAAAAGAAGTGGTGGAAGGCATGCAATTTGATAAGGGTTATGTCTCTCATTATATGATTACCAATGCCGAAACCATGAAGGCTGAAATGGATGAACCCTATATTTTAATTACTGATAAGAAAATTTCTTCAATTCAAGATGTTTTGCCGCTCTTGGAAAAAGTTTTGCAAGCCGGCAAAAAAGATATCGTGATTATCGCCGATGAAATTGACGGCGAAGCTTTGGCCACTTTCGTGGTTAATAAATTGCGCGGCACTTTCAATGTCTTGGGCATTAAAGCGCCGGGCTTTGGCGACCGTCGCAAGGCCATGCTGGAAGACATTGCTGTTTTGACCGGCGGCCGAGTTATTTCCGAATAGGTCGGTTTGAAACTGGATTCAGCCGATTTGAAAGATTTGGGCCAGGCCAGAAAAGTTGTGGCCACCAAAGACAACACGACCATTGTTGACGGCAAAGGCGAAGCCGACAAAATTAAAAATCGCGTGGAACAGATTAAGCGAGAAAAAGATTTGTCTGATTCCGATTATGATAAAGAAAAATTACAGGAACGCTTGGCCAAATTGTCAGGCGGCGTGGCCGTCATTAAAGTTGGCGCCGCGACTGAAACGGAAATGAAAGAAAAGAAAGACCGCATTGAAGACGCTTTGAATGCCACGCGCGCGGCCGTGGAAGAAGGCGTGGTGCCGGGCGGCGGCTTGGCTTTGGTTGTGGCCAGCGGAATGTTGAAAAAAATGTCAGAAAACATAAAACCAGAGTTAGTTGGAGAAAAAATAATTAACATAGCTGTTTTAGAGCCCATAAAACAGATAGCTAATAACGCTGGTTTTGATGGATCATTTGTGCTGTATGGTATTATAGAGGCTCAAAAAGCACAAAATAATAAAAATATCGGTTTTGATGCGGCGACTGGTAAATTTGTTGATATGATTAATGTTGGTATTATTGATCCAACCAAAGTTGTGCGTTCCGCTTTGGAAAATGCCGCTTCAGCCGCGATGATGTTCTTAACCACTGAGGCGGTCATTACCGATAAGCCAAGCGAGAAGCACGAACATGAACACGGCGGCGGTATGGGCGGTATGAATCCCGGTATGATGGGCATGTAAGCGCTTATCCTGATTGCCGCATAATAAAATAAAGTAAAAACAGAGCTTTAACCGGCTCTGTTTTGGTGTCTTGAAAAATTATAATTTTAGCGTTAAGCTCATAACAGTTTTTTTAAAAATAAAATGGGGGAAACATGAGTGTTTTGGTTGGCGTTTTAACTTTGATTTTCGCAATGGCTCTTAATTTGCCCTTGGCTGATCAAGAAAACCAACGGCAAATTATTACCAGCAAGAGCCAAATTGATTCGGCTTTGATTCCTTGGGTGGAAAAAATTAACGGTACTGACAAAAAATATTTTGTTGGTAAAAATTTGTTAATACCCAAAGACACGGGGTGGGCTAAAAGTTATAGCCCTTTGCCGGCTTATGACAGTTTGCTGGCGACTCGCGATTCGGTGATTGTGGTTTTTTTGGAAAAAAGTTTGCTGGGAGTTTATGAGCACGGCTGTTTGATGGCTTGGGCGCCGATTACTCGCGGCCGAAAAGTTAGTTTTACACCTCTGGGGGAATATGCTGTTTTGGATAAGGCGCGATTAATGTATTCCAAAAAATACGGCAACGTGCCAATGCCCTATTCTTTGCACTTGGTTGATAATATTTGTATTCACCAAGGGCCAATGGTTGGTCGGGGCGCTTCGCACGGCTGTATCCGCTTATTTAAGCGGGACGCTCAGTGGCTTTACACTTGGGCTCGCAAAGGCACCAAGGTAATTATTAAAATTTAAGTTAAGGGGCTAAAATAGCCTCTTTTTTTATTGACTGAGAAGTGGCTTAGTGATAAGCTATTTAGTATGAAACTTAATGAATTAACAATAAAACAGGCGCAAAAAAAATTAGCCGAGGGTGAAATTACCAGTGTGGAATTAACCAAGGCTTGTTTGGCGCGCATTGCCGAAGTTAATGATAAATTAAATGCCTGCCTTTTGATTTGCGGCGAAGAAGCTTTGGCGGCCGCGGCCGCGGCTGACGCAAGACTGGCGGCCGGCGAGCGCGGCGAGCTTTTAGGCATTCCGTTTTTGGCCAAAGATAATATTTTAACCAAAGGCTTGCGCACGACAGCCGCTTCCAGGATGTTGGAGAATTATGTGGCGCCTTATGACGCAACGGTTATCAGCAAACTAAAAGATGCCGGCGCGGTTTTGCTCGGCAAAACCAATTTGGACGAATTTGCCCATGGCGCTTCAACTGAATTTAGTTATTTTGGCCCGACTAAAAATCCTTATGACCTAACGCGCGTGCCGGGCGGTTCATCCGGCGGCAGCGCGGCGGCCGTGGCGGCCGATTTGTGTTTGTTTGCTTTGGGCACCGACACCGGCGGCTCCATCCGCCATCCGGCCAGCTTCTGCGGCGTGGTTGGCTACAAGCCGACTTATGGCAGCTGTTCGCGTTTTGGTTTGATTGCCATGACCAGTTCAACCGATGTGCCCGGAGCTTTGGCAAAAACGCCTGAAGATGCTTTAGCGGTTTTAAAAGTAATACAAGGACAAGACGAAAAAGATAGCACAACCTTAAAGTTGAAAGTTAAAAGTAAACTTAAAATTAAAAATTCCCTCAAAGACTTGCGGGTGGGTGTGGCTAAGGAATATTTTGGCGAAGGACTGAACAAACAAGCCGAGACTTTGATCTTGGCGGCGATTGAAGAATTAAAAAAATTGGGCGCGGAAATTGTGCCTATCACTTTGCCGAATACGCGCTATGGCGTGAGCGTCTATTACATTATTACCCCTTCGGAAATCAGTTCAAACTTAGCGCGCTTTGACGGTTTGCGTTTTGGCCTTAAAGCCGAGAGCGAAGATTTGGCCGACAGTTATTTAATCAGCCGCGGCCAAGGTTTTGGCGCGGAAGTTAAGCGCCGCATTATGCTTGGCACCTATGCTTTGAGTTCCGGTTATTATGACGCCTATTATTTAAAGGCTCAGGCGGTGCGCGCCGAGATTATCAGAGAGTTTGAAGCGGCCTTTAAATTGGTTGATGTTATTGCCGCGCCGGCGACGCCATCAACTGCCTTTCATTTGGGCGAGCAAAATCAAGATCCGCTGAAAATGTATTTGGAAGACACTTTTTTAACGCCCTCGTCTTTGGCCGGTTTGCCGGCGGTAAGTTTGCCGGCCGGTTCAATTGCCGGTTTGCCTGTGGGCTGGCAAATTATGGGGCCTCAGCAGGCCGATGAATTGGTTTTGAATGTGGCCGCGGCTTATGCTAATTCGGCTCAACATCAAAAATTGGAAATTAAAGTTTAATTATATGATAAAAAAAGGCAGGTCGTTTTTGCTTTTTACCGCCAGCTTCGCCGCCGGCGCGATTTTTTTAATTGTCATGGCTTTAGTCTTTAGAGATAAAAGCGTTTCGCCGAGCAAGCTGGCTGATGAGGCCGATAAATTAAAAGCTGCCAATGCCAAGGTCGTGGCCAATTTGGGCGCCGGCCAAGTAAGCAAAGTGCGGGCGATTGATGGCGATGATTTTTTGCTGGGCAAAAAAAATTCAAAAAACGAATTGATTGTTTACCTTGATTTTGACTGCCCCTTTTCCCGAAGCTTTTTTAAAACCATCAAACAAGTTAACGAGGTTTTTGGCAAGGATTTAGCCATTGCTTTGCGCCACTACCCCTTAGATAGCCATCCTGGAGCCCTGGAAGCCGCGCAGGCCTTTGAATGCGCCAGAGAGCAAGAAAAGGCTCTGCCCATGGCCGAGGCCCTATTTGACAACCAGGACAAGAATGATAATAATACGGAAGGCATTTTGGCCGACGCCCAGGCTGTCGGTTTGAAAATGGAGCCGTTTAAAAGCTGTTTAAGCAGCAAGAAATACCAGGCTAAAATTTTGGCCGGCAAAGAGGAAGCCGGCTTGTTTGGAGTAATGGGCGCGCCGACCAGTTTTTTGAACGGCCGCAACCTGCCCGGCGCTTATCAGTTTGAAGATTTTAGCGATGCCACCGGCCGGCAATATGAAGGCCTGAAAACTTTGATAGCCAAAGAAATAAAAAAATAAAAACCACTGTCATTGCGAGGAACGCAGCGACGTGGCAATCTCATTTTGGAGAGTTCGCATAGCGGTCTAGTGCGCAGTCCTGGAAAGACTGTATGCTTTAACGAGCATCGAGGGTTCGAATCCCTCACTCTCCGCACAAATGTCCAAGTTTATAATAAAAATAAAATAAGGAAACATAGATATGTCGAAAGAAAAAATATCGGAAGAACCAAAACTAATAAACAAACACGATTTTTATTTTGAGACCTCACTCTATGAGCTGTTAGATTATTCAGGCTTAGAGGACGAAAAGAATCTTCTATTGGGTGATGTAGATGCATATTCTGCTAAAAATAGCACCGATACTACATATAGTATTAAGTTTAATTGGATTGTAAAAATAGATACTAAGTATGCAGGCCAATACACCCCAGATCTTGTTTGTGGTTTTGGTGTAGCCACCCTTCAATGTAAGAGAAAAATTAATGACGTTTTAAGATTCTTTATATACAACGATGAGATTAACAAAGAAATCATGAAAGTTGGGCAGTGGCCCTCTTTGGCTGATTTGCAATTTGCAGAAATTGGAAAGAAATATGATGGGGTATTACCAGAAGAAGATCTAAAAAATCTTAAGAAGGCTATTGGTCTCGTAGCTCACGGAGCAGGCGCCGGTTCTTTCGTTTATCTTAGACGTATTTTCGAAAATCTTATTTTCGAAACATTTAATAATAATATTTCCACCTTAAACATTACTGAAGATGATTTCGAGAAACAGCGGATGGAGGAAAAGATAGAAACGCTAAAAGAATTTTTACCCAGCCAGCTAATTGAGATGAAGTTTATCTATGGTATTTTTGGTAAAGGAGTGCACGAACTTAGCGAAGAAGAGTGTTTGAAATATTTTGGACCATTAAAATTATCTATTGAACTAATCTTGGATCAAAAGATTGAAAACATAAAAAAGCAAGAACGTGATGCTTTTGTTAAAAAAGAACTACAAAAGATTAATAAACAAATCAAGAGTAGCTAGTTATTGGTTATTGCTGTTTTAATCACTACCCTCTCTGCTAGCTCTGTTTCGTTATTATTGATTTTGCAGTATAATAAAGATACTTATGAATAAGTTTGACAATCATTAAATTTTAGGTTAACATAGTCTTACTGGAAGTATTGGGGAAAATGGGAGAAACTCCTTCATTTTACTAAAATCACCCACTCTGCCCCTTTCGGGGGGCACGGTGGGTTTTTTAATATGGTTGATACTGAAAGGGTTGCTATTTTTATTGATGGTAGCAATCTATATCACAAATTAAAGGATTTACAAATTCCTGGCACCACGATATTTAATTATAAGGGATTATGTAAAAAGCTCGCAAGAAATAGGGTAATTATTTCTTGCCGTTATTATGTTGGGGCAATTAGAGCTAAAGATAATGATAATAAAGGACAAAGACTTAGAGCTAATCAGTTAAAATTATTTAACAATTTAATGACGCAAGGTTTTGTTATTAAAAAGGGCAATTTTTTGTTTAATAGTGATGGCTATCACGAAAAAGGTGTTGATGTTAAATTGGCGGTTGATTTGTTGGTTGGGGCTTATGACGACCTTTGGGATACGGCTATAATTATTTCCTCTGACTCTGACTTAAATCCCGCCATAAAAAAAGTTAAACATTTAAAGAAAAACGTGGAGTATGTAGGTTTTTCTCATAACCCCTGCTATTCATTACAAAAAGTTTCGTCGTTATCTCGTTTGTTAATAAGAGAAGATTTGGATGAATTTATTGTGCCACAATTATCATTATAATATTTTTAATAAATAACCTATGTCTAAAAACATGAATGGCGGGGGGCCTGCCGGCGGCGTTTACGGCTTGGCTTTCATTGGCGCGGTGGTTTATTACATCCAGCATGCTGACAGTTTCTTGGTTGGGCTGTTGGGCGTTTTAAAAGCCATTGTTTGGCCGGCGATGATCGTCTATAAGCTGTTGGAGTTTTTAAAAATGTAGTCTTGCCTCAATTCTATGGCCAAAGCCTTGGGCAAAATTTTAGCCGAAGCCGGTTGGCTGACCGGCGGTTATTTTGTAGCGCCAAAATATGTAAGTTTGCTCATAACTTGGCGCTGTAATTTTCGTTGCGCCAGCTGTTCAATTTGGCAAAAGACCGATTATGCCGATTTGGCCGACGAAGATTGGCTGGCCATTGCCAGCGACTTAAAACAAAGCTTGCCCCCCGATACTTTGATTGAAATTAACGGCGGCGAAGCGCTTTTACTTAAGCCTAAAGTTTTAAAATTGATTAAAAGTTTGGCTGAATATTTTGAGGAAGTTAATTTAACCACCAACGGTTCGCTGATTACGCCTGAGGTAATTAAAGATTTAAGCGAAGCCGGCTTGCGGACGATTAAAGTTTCTCTCTATAGCCTGGAGCCCGACACGCACGACGCTTTGCGCGGTTTTGCCGGCGCCCAAGCTCGCGCTTTGGCGGCGATTAAGCTGGCGGCCGAGAGTAATTTAAAAGTTGAGGTCGGTGTTTTATTAACGGGCAAAAATATCAGCCAGCTGCCGGCGCTTCTGACCTATTTAAAAACTTTATCGGGCGTCAGCGCCATCCTTCAGCCCTTGGATGAGAGCGTGGAGTCGTCGGCTTCAAAAAATTTAAGCGCCAATTCTTTGCCGGCCGAACTTTGGCCGGAACCGGCGGCGGTTAAAACTTTTTTTGCTTGGCTGGGCGAGCAAGCGGACTTGCTTAAAAATTCGCCGGCCAATTTGGCGGCCATTGAAAAATATTATTTACAGCCGGAGAGCGTTTTGGTTTATCGCTGTTTCGCCAGCCAAAAGAATTTGATTATTTACCCGGACGGCCAAGCGGCTTTCTGCTTTAAGACCGGAGCTATTGGCAATTTGCGAGAGAAAAAATTGGCCGATATTTTGCGCGGCGCCGGCGCCAAGCAGACTCGGCGCGCCATCAAGACCTGTTCCAAATATTGCCGGATAGTCGGCTGTAATTTTAATCGCGGTTTTAAAGAATGGTTTAAAGATAAATTTAAATAAATTATATGAATTACAAACACACGCAGGTTGCCTATTTACTAATCATCGCTTTTTTGGTGGTAATTTTACTGTCGGCTTGGCTGGCGATTACCGGCGCCCAAGACGGCTGGCTCGGCGGCCTGATGGCTTTGATTTTGGCGATTTTTGCCTGGCTGTTTTCTTCGCTGACTGTAGTAATTGATGCCGGCCAGCTGATTTTAAGTTTCGGACCGGGTTTGGTTAAAAAAAATATTGAGCTGTCGGAGGTGGCCGCCTGCCAAACAGTTAGAAATAAGTGGTGGTATGGCTGGGGCATTCATCTGACGCCCAAAGGCTGGCTGTATAATGTCTCCGGTCTGTTGGCTGTGGAGATACTTTTTAAAAACGGCAAAACTTTGCGCGTTGGCACTGACCAGCCGGAAATTTTGTCCGCGGCTATCAAGGCTAATTTGCGTTAATTTTTAAAAATAAAACCTCTTGTCAATTTTTGAGAAGAGGTTTTTTAGTCGTCGGGACAATGAGTGTAAATAATGAAATAGAGGTCGCGAATCAGCTCGGGTGTGATATCAATCGGGCGTTTTTGTTGTTTTGGCGGCCCGGCCTTAAACGGCATGAGCTCCAAAACTATTTGCCTGATAACGGCTCGCAGATGACGGCTGGGCGTGGCATACCAGTAGTCAATCAGTTTGTGCAGGTCATTGATCTTTTTAAATTCGCAGTAAGATAATTTTTTGAGAGTGGTTAGAAAACCGTTGCTCTCAATTTTTTTCCAGTCTTTTGACCAATGAGCCATAATTTCTTGCTCGCTGATTTCGTCCGGCAGCCAGTCAATAAATCTGATTAAGAGCTGAGTGTCAAACTCAACTATTTTATCAACCAGCAGTTCCGAGCGGTAGAGGCGAAGCAGTTCGTCTCTATCTAAAATTTGCAAAAGTTCCGTTTTTTTCATTTTTTGCCTTTCATAAAAAGAACAGCTTGATAAGTTAATAAATTAAAACCCAAACTGCCCAGAAAAGCAAGGGCTTGCCAGCGTTTGGCGGCTGTATTAAACTAAAGAGACTAATAAAAACCTCACTAAATTTTTAAAAATGAAGCTAAGATTAAACAAAAAAGTTTTAAAAGAGAACTCGGTGCAGTTTATGCGCCAGGCCGGCTATAGCTTTATCAGAGGCATAGTTGGCGAGGAAATGAGTTTTGAGCGGCCTTTGGCGGCCAATGGCTGGCCCCGCTTTCACGCCTATGTGAAAGAAGATGATAACGAATTGAGTATTAACTTGCATCTGGATCAAAAGCGCCCGAGCTATGCCGGCGCCAGCGCGCACAGCGGCGAGTACGATGGAGAACTGCTAAATGAGGAAATAGAGAGAATAAAATTATTAGCTAAAAGCTAAGAGCTAAAAGCGAAAAGCTCTGGAGCTCGCTTCGCTCGCAATTTTATTTAATAAATAAAAAGTCGCGGAGTGTTAATGACGCGACACCTAAAGTTTTTACATTTTACCTTTTAGTTTTTAGCTTATCCTATGTCTCCGGCCGAAGAAGTAAAAAATAAATTGGACATCGTGGAAATTATCAGAGAGTATATTTCTCTCAAGCCCTCCGGCAGAAATTTTCAGGCGCTGTGTCCGTTTCATAATGAAAAGTCGCCGTCTTTGGTGATTAGTCCGGATAAACAAATCTGGCATTGTTTTGGTTGCGCCAAGGGCGGTGATGTTTTTACTTTTGTCATGGAAAAAGAGGGTTTAACCTTTGGTGAAGCTTTGCGATTTTTGGCCGGCAAGGCCGGGGTTAATTTGCCGGATTACAGTCCGGAGCTGGTTAGCCAAAAAAATCGCTTGTTGGATTGTTTGGACACCGCCGCCGCTTATTATCATCGCGCTTTAATGGAATCGCCTTTGGCCGAGCCGGCCAGGCAATACTTGGCCAAGCGCGGTTTAACCGAGGATGTAATTGAAGATTGGCAAATCGGTTTCAGTCCGGACTCCTGGGATGATTTGATTAATTTTTTGAAAAGCAAAAAGTTTACCGAACGCGATATTGCCGAGGCCGGTTTGTCGGTGGCCAAAGCCGGCGCCGCCGTGCGTTATTTTAATCGCTTCCGCGGCCGCATTATGTTTCCCATTGCCGACGCCAATTCCAATATTGTCGGTTTTACGGCCAGAGTTTTGCCGGAGCGCGAAGGCCAAGACGGCA
>JAKAEX010000038.1 GCA_021819805.1 bacterium
TAAACCGCGAGAGTTTGCCATCAAAACTAAGGAAGGTTTGATTAAAAAAACTTTTGTTTGGCAGGATGTTTATCACTTGGTTATTATGCCAACCGTCAGAGAAGAGGAAGAAGTTTTGCGGACAACGCTCCATGGTTTGGCTAAAGATAATTACCCCAAAGACAAGATGATTGTGGTTTTGGCAACGGAAGGCCGAGCCGGCGAAGAAGCTCAAGAGCGAGCGCAAAAGATGCAAAAAGAATTTGGCCATCTTTTTCGCAATTTTATTATTACCGTCCATCCCGGCGATATTGCCGGCGAAATGAAAGGCAAGGGCGCCAACCAAGCCTGGGCCGCCAAACAAGTTAAGCGCGACTTAATTGATCAAGAGGGCTTGGATTATGACAAGATTTTGGTAAGCGTTTTTGATATTGATACGGTAATTGAGAGGGGTTATTTTTATTGTTTGACTTATCGTTTTTTTACGGCCGAAGATCCGCATCGTTCCAGCTATCAGCCGATTCCGGTCTATAACAATAATATTTGGCAAGCGCCATTTTTTGCCCGCATCGCCGCTTTCTCCAATACTTTCTGGCAGATGATGTTGCAACTCAGGCAAGAAAAATTGGCGACTTACTCTTCGCACTCTATGGCTTGGCGCACTTTGGTTGATATTGATTTTTGGGCAACGGATATGGTCAGCGAAGATTCACGCATTTTTTTTCACGCTTTTTTTTATTACAAAGGCGACTATCGGGTAGAGCCTTTATATTTCGTGGTATCCATGGATGCTTGTATGGACAAGTCTTTCCTTTACAGCGCCAAGAATCTTTACAAGCAACAGCGCCGCTGGGGCTGGGGAGTGGAGAACGTGCCTTACATAATTTTTAATACTATCAAGCGCTGGCGCGAATTGCCCAAGAAAAAAGCGGCTCAGCAGATTTTTATTCAGATTTACGGTTTTCATTCTTGGGCAACCAATGCTTTGATTATCGCCGGTATCGGCTGGCTGCCGCTCCTCATCGGCGGCGATCGTTTTAATGAAAGCGTTTTATCAAATAATTTACCAGCCATTACTCAAAACCTAATGAACTTAGCTTTGGTGGGCATGCTGTTGTCGGCGATTATTTCCACTATGATTTTGCCGCCCAAGCCGCCCAAATACGGTTTTGGTCATCGCATTGTTATGTTTGTCCAATGGCTCTTCCTGCCGATTTCCATTGTTATCTTCGGCTCCATCCCCGGTTTGGAAGCGCAAACCAGATTAATGTTCGGTAAGTACATGGGCTTTTGGGTGACACCAAAGAAACGATAATTTTATGACTATTTTTGACGCCAAACGGCCGGGTATTAGTTTTATAAGATTTTTTGTCGCCATGGGTTTTTCCTGGTTCGTAATTGTTTTTGCCTTAATCGAATTACAGCAATAAAAAAATCCGCCTCGGGCGGATTAAAATCAAAAATAAAAATCCGCCAAGGCGGATTTTTAATTAAGCAGATTTGGTGGTTTTAATGCATTTGGTGCAGACTTTCAGCTTGGTGCCATCAATGGTTTTAGCTTGCAAGTTGATATGCTGCCGTCTAAGAGTTTTGATGTTGGAATGAGAGCGAGAAGCGTCCTTAGTTGAACCGCGTCCGCAGATATCACATTTTCTGGACATAGTATTTAAATTATTTTGTTTAGCTGTTTAAAATACCGTTTTAAGATAGCATTGTTTTGCTGATATTGTCAAGTGTTTTCACACAACACACATCACATATCACATATCACATTAATTTTTTATCCATTCTTGCTATGTGTTGTGTGATATGTGCTACGTGTTCTTGCTTTGACTTTATCCCTGATTTTAAGTATAGTAGTTAATTATGACAATCACCATCTTTCTTATTATCGCCCTGATCATGTCGGCCGTGATTCACGAAGTGGCTCATGGTGCTATGGCTTATTATTTGGGCGACACCACGGCTAAGGATTTGGGGCGTTTAACCCTTAACCCTTTGAAGCACCTGGATCTCTTCGGCTCAATTATTTTGCCGGCGGTTTTAGTTTTAACCAAAGCCACCTTTTTCTTAGCTTGGGCCAAGCCGGTGCCTTATAATCCTTACCGCTTGAGAGATTATCGTTTTGGCGATTTGAAAGTGGCTTTAGCCGGTCCTTTGGCCAATTTGATTTTAGCTACCTTTTTTGGCTTAAGCGCTCGCTTCTTACCTTTGGCGGAAAATCTTAAAGTTGAATTAATCGGTCAATTTTTAACCGGCGGCAATGATCAGGTATTGGCTTTAATGTCCGGTTCGTTTTTAAACAGTTTGTTTGTAATGTCTATTGTTTTCTGCATAATCAACCTGGCTTTAATGATTTTCAACTTAGTGCCGATTCCGCCCCTGGACGGTTCTAAGGTGGCAGTTTCCTTTTTGCCGGCCTCAGGCCGCGAAGCGTTTTATCGCTTGGAGGCTTATGGCATTTTTATCTTAATCGCTTTAATTGCTTTGGATTTTTTCAGATTTGTCGCACCCTTGGTTTTCTTTTTATTCAGATTATTAATCGGCCTATAAACTTAAGTAAAAAACAAAGAAGCTCCCCAATGTGTTTAGGGGAGCTTTGTTTTTTTAATTTAATCTAAAATTCTTCTGTAGAGGTTGTTTGATTGAAAGCCGTATTTTTTGTTTCGAACTTTATTGTGGCGATCATTTGGATCGCACAACCTGTGTTTAATTTCCTCGGTCGGCAGGCGATCTTTGCTAAAAAAGCAAATTAAAATATTACTGTTTTCTGAAGAGTCGGTAAACAATCCTTTTGCCATACAACGCCTTTCTTTATTTAAAAATATTTGAAAGATCAATTTATTTGCTAAAATTTTAGCAATCGGTCGGGAAATAGTCAATCTGGTTTTTGTTTTTTGACTAATTTTAGACAAATTTTAAGGTTTTTAAAGGAAAATCAGACAAAAGGCGACTGCCTTGACTTATGTCTTAGCTTCTGATAAAGTATAAATTACGATTAAACTCCCGAAAAATCGGGTTTTCTTTTATTATCCAGTAAGCGAGCAAAAAATGAAATTTTTCATTTTTTTGAGCGAACGCAGATAATATACGGCTTTAGCCGTTATAGTTTAGCTTAATTATTATTTATTATGCCAACAATTAATCAGTTAGTCCGCGGTTCAAGAACCAAAACCAAGAAAAAGCCGAAATCTCCGGCCTTGAAAGTTACCTTGGACAGTTTGCACCGCAAGAAATCAACCACCATCAAGGGTGCCACTTTTAAACGCGGCGTCTGCTTGAAGGTAACCACCACCACCCCGAAAAAACCAAACTCAGCTTTGCGCAAAATCGCCAGAGTTCGTTTGTCCAATGGTATGGAAGTGACCGCCTACATTCCGGGCATCGGCCACAATTTGCAGGAACACTCCATCGTTTTGGTTAAGGGCGGCAGAACTAAAGATTTGCCAGGTGTGCGCTATAAAGTTATTAGAGGCGTTTATGATGCTCAGGGCGTGGAGACTCGCCGCCAGGGCCGCAGCCGCTATGGCAATAAAAAACCCAAAAAATAAATTAAATTCATATGAGAGGTAAACAGGCACCAAAAAGAACAATTGAACCAGATACTCGTTATAACGACGTTGATGTTTCTAAATTTATCAACTACATCATGAAAGATGGCAAAAAGTCCACAGCCGAAAAAGTCGTCTATGAGGCTTTTGATATTGTTAAGGACAAAACCAAACAAGATCCTCGCCATGTTTTCAACAAAGCTTTAAAACAAGTTTCTCCTTTATTGGAAGTTCGCGGCCGCCGCGTTGGTGGCGCCAACTATCAGATTCCTTACCAGGTCAGAGGCGAACGCCGCTTTACTTTGGGCTGCCGCTGGATGATTGATGCCGCCCGCAGCCGCAAAGGCAAAAAGATGGCGGAAAAATTGGCTGAAGAAATTATCAACTCAGCCAAAGGCGAAAGCACTTCAGTTAAGAAAAAATTGGATGTCCATCGCATGGCCGAATCTAACAAGGCTTTTGCTCACTTCGCGCGCTAATAAAATTTTTTAAATTTTCAACTTCATAATTCAATTTATTTATGTCCCGTGATTATAGTTTAGAGAAAACTCGCAATATAGGTATTATGGCCCACATTGACGCCGGTAAAACCACTTTTACCGAGCGTGTTTTGTTTTACACCGGCAAAAAGCACAAGATTGGCGAAGTGCATGAAGGCGCGGCTGAAATGGACTGGATGGAACAAGAACAAGAACGCGGCATTACCATTACTTCCGCCGCCACCACTTGTTTTTGGAAAGACCATCGCATCAATATTATTGATACTCCAGGCCACGTGGACTTTACCGTGGAAGTGGAACGCTCTTTGCGCGTCTTGGACGGCGCGGTGGCGGTCTTTGATGGCAGTCAGGGCGTAGAACCGCAATCGGAAACTGTCTGGCGCCAGGCTGACAAATATCATGTGCCGAGATTATGCTTTGTTAACAAGATGGACAAAATGGGTGCTGATTTTTACATGAGTTTGGAATCAATTAAAACTCGTCTCAACAATAAAGCTTTTGCCATTCAATTGCCGATCGGCGCTGAAGAAACTTTCGCCGGCGTGATTGATTTATTGGAACAGAAGGCTTACGAATTTAAGGGACAAAACGGCGAACAGGTTAATGAAATTCCGGTGCCGGAAGATATGAAAGAAAAGATTGCCAAGTTCCGCGCCGAAGCTGTGGAAAGTATTGTGGAAGCTGATGAAGCTTTGATGGAAAAATATTTAGGCGGCGAAGAAATCAGTATTGCCGAATTGAAGCAGGCGATTCATCAGGGCGTGGTTAAAAATGAATTTTATCCGGTGCTGTGTGGCAGCGCTTTAAAAAATACCGGCGTGCAATTAATGCTGGATTCAGTCGTTGCTTATTTGCCATCGCCTTTGGAATTGCCGGAATTAACCGGTTTGGATCCGGAAGATGCCGAGAAAAAAATTCCGGTGCCGGTTGATGATAATTCGCCATTTGTGGCCTTAGCTTTTAAAATTGCCACCGACCCATTTGTCGGCAAATTATGTTTTGTCCGCGTTTATTCCGGCGTTTTGAAATCAGGTTCTTATGTTTTAAACCCTGGCAACGGTGTTAAAGAACGCATCGGCCGCTTGGTTCGTATGCACGCCAATCATCGTGAAGAAATTGATCAGATTTACGCTGGTGATATCGCCGCCGTTATCGGTTTGAAGGCGACCGTCACCGGTAATACTTTGTGTGATGAAAATCATCCGGTGCTGTTGGAATCAATTACTTTCCCCGAACCGGTTATTAAAATTGCCGTGGAACCGAAGACTAAAGCCGACCAAGAAAAAATGGGTATGGCTTTGGCTCGCTTGGCCGAAGAAGATCCGACTTTTAAAGTTGAATCAGACGAAGAAACTAATCAGACTTTGATTTCCGGCATGGGCGAATTGCATTTGGACATTATCGTTGATCGCATGAAGCGTGAATTTAATGTGGAAGCCAACGTCGGTCAGCCGCAAGTAAGCTATCGCGAAACCATTCGCGCCGTGGCTGAAGGCGAAGGCAAATATATCAAACAATCCGGCGGTCGCGGTCAATACGGTCATTGCTGGCTCAAGATTGAACCGAATGAGCAGGGCAAAGGTTTTGAATTTATTGATGGCGTTAAGGGCGGCACCATTCCGCGCGAATATATTCCGGCTGTCGGCAAAGGCGTTAAAGAAGCTGTGGAACGCGGCTACTTGGCCGGTTATCCGATGGTGGATATCAAGGCAACCGTCTTTGAAGGTTCTTATCACGAAGTTGACTCATCCGAAGCCGCCTTTAAGATGGCCGGTATTATGGCTTTTAAAGAAGCGGCCGCTAAAGCCAAACCGGTTTTGTTGGAACCGATTATGAAAGTTGAAGTGACTACGCCTGAAGAATATATGGGTAATGTGGTCGGCGATTTGAATTCCAAACGCGGCCAGATTGAAGAAATGACCGATCGCGGCAAACTGAAAGTTATCCGCGCCAAAGTGCCGCTGGCCGAAATGTTTGGCTACGCCACTTCTTTGCGTTCAATGAGTCAAGGCCGCGCCAACTACGCCATGGAATTTTTGCACTATGCTGAAGCTCCGAAATTCGTGGTTGATAAAATCATCGGCGAAAAAGGCAAAAAATAAAATTAATTTCTCTATATAAAAAACCGCTCCGATAGCCATCGGGGCGGTTTTTGGTATTTGCTGAGGGAGAGGCGAAAGTGGTATAATAAATACAAGACAATTAAATGTCCTAATTTAGGGCAAACTAAAAACTATGAAAAAAAAGATAGTTAAATCCAAAAAGAAAAAGAGTTGGGGTCTTAAAGAGAAAATTATTGCGTCCTTTTCGGTTTTTGCCATTATTACCAGCTGGTCTGTGATTGGCGTTAAAGCGGCGATTAGTTTAAACCCGGTCAGCAACACTGGCGTAGCGATTGGAAATAGTACTGTTAGTACTGGTGAAAACGACCCAGCTTCAATACCGACGACTTGTTGTGGTGGATTAAATGGAAGAACACTCGAATGTAATTTTTCTGCAGGGGAGTTAAGTAAAAAACTTGGTGCAGAAGTTTTTTGTAAAGGAGGTAATAAGAATATGATTCCTTATAGTCCAACATTACCTGAACAAGGTCAAGCTAAAAAATGGTCTTGCCAGTGTACTAACCCTGTCACTGGCAAGATTATGCAGTCTTCGTGCTCTGC
>JAKAEX010000039.1 GCA_021819805.1 bacterium
TCGGCTCCTCCGCTATTACGGTTTGCGATGCCGCCGGCAGCGCTAATTGCTCTATTTTAAATGTTAATAACACCGCGCCGACCATTGCCACCCCGACTCCGCCGACTGCGCCGACCGCCGCCGCCAACAATGATGATGAAAAAACAGCCAATATGGCCAAAGAAGCCGATTTCATGCTTACTCGCGGCTCTAAAATGCTCAGCTACTTTACGACTTATGGCACACCCACCACTAAAAATCTAAACAGCGCTAACCGCGCCGCTGTTTTAAACTCCTATAAATTAGCCTTTGGCAAAAACCCAACTACCGCCGACAATTGGCATGACGCTATTAAAATTGCCAATGGCCAACTGCCGGATACTGCCAGCCCCAAGGCTATGGCTTCAGCTAAGGTGGAGTTTAAAAAAGTTTATAAACGCGCCGCCGACCTCAACAACCCGAAAGATGTGGCCGCTCTTAATTTCTTTGCCTATGGTTTGCAGCCGATGGTTCGCGACGCCAAAGCCGAAGCCGCCGCCGCTAAAACTTTCAAATCAGTCTATGCTCATAACCCGGTTTCCGTCTTGGCTAAAAATATTATTCTTGGCATCGCCTATTCCAAAGCCAAACGTTAAAAATTATAAACTAAAAAAGAGCCCTCAATAGGGCTCTTTTTAAATTGTTATTTTTAGAGTTCTTTGGCCCTGGCCTTGGCATCAACGGCGATGCGATCCAGTCTTTCCTTAACTTTTTCCACGATTTTATCCATAGTCCAATCGGTTTTAACCAAATAATAGGCCGGCTTTTCTTTGGTAACAGCCTCGGTAATATTATCATCGGCATTCAAATTGGTTAACAAAATAATCGGCACTTCCTTGCCCCATAAGTTGGTTTCACGCACTCGGCGCATCAGCGTCATACCGTCAACTTTGGGCAAAACAATATCCAAAAGAATAATATCCGGCTGCTCATCCAATGCCATTTTTAAGCCAATTTCGCCATCCGGCGCCGCCAAAACCTGATAACCTTCTTTATTAAAACGTTCCACCAAAGTCTTTAGCATCAGCTCCTCGTCTTCCACGATTAATATTTTTTTATTAGCTTCAGCCATAAAATTAGCTTATTTAGCTTTTAGCAAATGTTTTTTTACCTTTTCCACCACTTCGTTGATGGGGTGCTGGGTTTTAACCAAATAATCAACCGCGCCCAGTTTTAAGGCTTGTTTAATTTTTTCGTCTTCGCCCAAATTGGAGGTCATAATAACCGGAATAGAGGCAAATTCGGTGTCGTCTTTCAATTCTTGCAAGACGCTCAGACCGTCTTTTTTGGGCATAATAATGTCCAAAAGAATTAAATCCGGTTTAAAGGTTTTGACCAAAGGCATTACCGCCGCGCCGTCTTGAGCGATCTTAACGGTAAAGTTTTCTTTTTCAAATTTCTCCTGGAGAACTTTGACTAATACCTCCTCGTCTTCAACAATAAGTATTTTCATAGAATTAAATTATTTTTCGCTAAAACTCTGAATAAACAGGCTGATATTCTAATAATAGCTTATTTTTTTGGCACTGTAAAGAAGAAGGTGGTGCCGGCGCCCTCTTTGGATTCAAACCAAATTTTCCCTCCATTTTGTTCAACCGCCGCCTTGGCAATAAACAGGCCCAAACCGCTGCCGGTAGTTTTAATGGCTTGGCTGTCAACCCCTCGGTAAAACTTGGTAAACAACTTGGTCTGATCGGACAAAGGAATAACCGGCTTATCATTATGAACGGCAATCAAATAATTGCTATCTTTAACGCTTACGGTAATAGTGATTTGTTCACCGGCCGGAGCATAATTAATGGCGTTGCTTACCAAGTTATTAAAAGCCTCGCCAAAGCGCAAAATATCAAGTTCAACCTGGGTAATCGGCGCGTTGATAATTAATTTCAAAGTTTGTTTCTTTTTGTCGGCGTTAACTTTAAGCACCTTAAGCGACTCGTCAATCAATTTAGCGATGTCGCTTGACTCTCGCTTGGCCACCACCTTGCCTTCCTCAATGTGCGCTACATTCAGCAAGTCATTAACTAAGGCAATTAAGCGTTCATTGGAATCATAAACGTCTTTAACTCTTTCTTTGTGCTTAGCCGTCAAACCTTCGTCCTGGCTAAGCGCCTCCAAAGTCCACTTAATGGCCGACAAAGGCGTTCGCAACTGATGCGAGGCTAAAGACACAAATTCGCTCTTAGCCTTATCAATCATTTTTTCCTTGGTAATGTCGCGCTCAATCGCCACAAAGAAAACCACCTCGCCGGCGCGATTTAAAATCGGACTAATGCTGGCCTTGGCGATATATTTTTCGCCATTTTTACGATGGTTATGTAATTCTCCGCTAAACGGCTTTTTGTCTATCTTAACGGTTTTCCATAAATTTTGATAAAAAGCCTTATCCATCTCGCCGCCCCAAAGCTCTTTGGTGCCAACTTTTTTGCCGACAACTTCGCTCGGCTTAAAGCCGGTGATTTCTTCCACGGCCTTATTGGCAAACAAGATGGTGCCATCCTGATCAGCAATAACAATATGATCGGAGGCGTCTTCAGTCGCCAATTTAAATTTTTCCAAATCCTTGACCAAATCCTCGGCTCGCTCTTTTTGCGTTTCCGCGTCTTCCAAAACATTTAAGATGGCGCTTTTTTGTTCAGCCAACTGTTTGGCTTTTTTGTCCACATCCCTGGTTTTTTCTCTGACTTTTTCATCTAAGTTTTTATACAAATCATCAAGATTCTTGCCCATCTTATTAAAAGACTCGGCCAACTCGCCAAATTCGTCATTGGTCTTGATGTCTATTTTTTGGGTAAAATCGCCTTTGCCAATACTCTGAGAAAACCCCTGCAATTTCTTTAAGGGCCGGAGAAAAACCGACAAGAAATAATAAATTACAATCAACTCCACAATCAAGCCGGCTAAAATAACAACAAAAATTATGGCCACCGTCACAATCGCCTGACCGGTCACGCCGCTCAGCCGATTCTCAACCACCAAGTAAAAAGGCAGACCGGGTACCTTAGCTACGCTTAGCGTTTCCCGATCCCTGTCTTCTTCATCATAAATTTGAATAACGTGCGCGCCGGTATAATTGCGAATAATTTCTTGTACCGCGCCATACTGCAAGGCTGTAATTTTTTTATCCAAAAAACTTTCATTTTGGTCTATTGCTGTCTGCTCCGGCACCGTCAAGGGTCCTAAACTTTTTAAAATCCGCTCGCTGTTATTGGAGGCCAAAATAACACCGAATTCGTTGGTCAACATGACCGTGCCGTTTTCCGCCACTCGGCCGGACAGCAAATAGTCATCGATATCGCTTGTGCTGACTTTAACCACCAGCACGCCTAAAACCGCGCCGTTTTCAGCTAAAACCGGGTGGGAAAAATAATAGCCGAACTCCTTGCTGGTTTTGCCCATGGCCGCTTCAACTGTCGGCTGGCCGGCTAAAGCCTGTTTGAAATAATTGCGAAAACCATAATTATTGCCGGTAAAGCGTTCATCAGTGGAAATCAGGGTTAAGCCGTCCTTGTCCATTAAAAAAATGGCTAAATATTTTTTGTCTTCTTTAACATAATCGGCAAAAATTTTAAGCAGCTCAACTCGCCTGGCTTCACTGCGGTCTAACATAAATTCTTTAACTCTGGTTCTGGTGCCAAGCATCTTGGCAAATATCTGATTATTCTTAAAAACCAAAGCGGTCTGCTGGGCATGGCCGGTGGTTTCCGAGATTATCCCCTCTTGCTGATTGCTTGAAAAAAATCGGCTTAAATATAAAAAAACTGTCCCACTAATAAGCAGGGCCGACAACAAGCCGGTCCAAATTACTAATGAGGCGATCTTTTGTTTTAATAAAGCTTTGCGCATAAAAATTACCGCCTTAAATTTCAACCGTCAGCGCCGACCAATAGCTAAAAACGCCAGCCTCTTCCGACTCAATCCTTAAGTTTAACTTTTGACTTACCTCTTCAAGAGCTGGCCGAAAACCAGCCAAGTCAACCGTTAACTTGGCTGCGTCCGAATATTCATTTAAAAAAATTTCAATTATTTTACCAATTTTTCCCATTTCTTCAATAAATTCTTCTATTTTAGCTATAGCTGAACCCCGCTCGGCCATCCGTTTCAAAAGCTCCGGATAAAAAACCCCTTCCTCCAACTGCCGATGGCCGGCTAAAGCCACGGCAAATGATTTTAGGTTGCGATCAATTAAATTAATTTCCGGTTCGGCTGCCTCGGCAAAAATTTTTATCTCACCCAAATATTTTTGCAAAATCCGATGCTGCATCACCATGGTTTCAATAATATTATCAAGACTGTCCATAATTTAAGATTTATTTTTATATTTGGCCAATTCTTCCTTTAACTTAACCATATCCAATTCTCGGCCAACCATCAACTTATTAAGCCGTTCAGCATCGTTTAGGGCCTTTTTTAATTCAGTTTCTGATTGTTCCAATTTTTTAGTTCTCTCTTTAACTTTTTTCTCCAAGTTTTGGTATAACTCCCGCAGGTTGGCGGTCATCACGGCAAAGCCTTTGGCCAAGGTGCCGATTTCACCGCGAGTTGAGGTTAATTTTTCGCTGAATTTTACTTTCAAATCGCCTTGGCTGATTTTTTTGGTTATTTCGGCCAACTCCAGAATCGGCGCGGAAATAGTGCGCGACAGCACCCAAGAAATTATAAAAATCAAAATCACGGCCACTAAAGTAAAAAATAAAACCGCTTCAATAACCCTGTGCGCCGGCAACAAAAGCTCGTCCAGGTTGATTTTAGCCACCAAGCCCCAATTTTTCTCAGGCAGATAACGCCAAACCGCCATGACTTTTTTACCCTGATAATCAAGCGTCACGCCGGAGCCGCTTCTGCCTTGCGCCGCTTCTTGAGCCGGTAAGCCAATGGGATCGCCAAAACGCAATTCTTGTTTAAAAGCGGCTTTAGGAGCAAAACGCAAGGGATTTAAAAACAAAACAACGCTGCCGGTGGCGTCATAAGGATAGGCCTGAAATTCATTAGTTTCTTGTCCTTCAGCGGCAATTCGCTTTACCAGCAAAACTTCGCCGGTCTGACCCAAGCCTTCGATTGATAAAATAACGCTGTATAATTTTTGGGCATTAACTTCAAAAAACAGCACGCCGGCAAAAGTTTTATCGGCAGCATAGATCGGCGCGCTTAACAAAAAATCGAAATTATTGTCTCGAGGATCAACGTAAATATCGGTAAAATAAACATCTTCTTTGCCGCGCTCAAAAGCAAATTGGCCAAACAAGGGAAATAGTTCGCCAATCATTTGCCCCTTGATACCCTCTTTGCTGCTATAGGTTATTTTGCCCGAGGGGTTAACAAAAAAAATGTTGTCAATTTCAGCTCGCCTGTCTTTGGTTTTTTGTGTTTCTTTGTCAAACGAACCTTTGATTTGCTCGTAAGCCAAAGTTCCGTTGCCGGCAACTAAACTGCCAACGGTTAACAAAGAACTTTTAATTTCAAGATTATCTTGATAACCCTTGATTTCCTCGGAAATACCAAAAAAATAGTCTTGAATAGACTTAACTTTTAAATTGGCGATGGCCTCCAGTGAGATCTGCTGTTCCGACAAGAGCGCCTGACGCATATTGGTATAACTCAACAAAACCACAATACTGAGAGGAATCAGGGCAATTAGCAAATAAGTTATAACCAATTTTTTTTGCAGTTTCATAAACTATTGGCGCTGGCCGCTTAAAAAATTCTTGCCAACCAAGGAAAAACCGAAACCCAAGAGCATAAACAAAACAGCGGAATGCAAAGCTATGGCGCTACTGTAAGCTCCAAAATGACCATAAAGCGCCGGCACTTTAATGACATAGCCGATAATAGCCATAAGGCCGCTGGCAGTCACAATCAGACCAAGTCCGCGGATAACAATCACGACGCTGGTTTTTTTAATCAAGCTCAATAAGCCGGCAACAGCCACCAGAATAAAATCAATCATGGCAAACATTGACGGCCGGCCGGCGACCGGCGTGTCAATTGCGCCATCAGGCTCAACCACAAACAGATTCTCCATGCCGGTTTCAATTCTAAAAAAGACCGACAAGAGCAAAGAGACCATCACTAAGACAATTAAAAAATCAATAAAAATTATAGTTAAGTCATTAGCCTGTTCCTCGCGCTGGTAATTTCTGCAGACAAAATAAAGCGTCGCCCCGCTTAAAACAAAGCAAAGGGCGGTGGTAAATTTCATGGCGACATACTGCGGCAAAATACTTTTCAAAACCGAGATATCCAACAGCCAGCCAATCATTACCAAAAGACCGCCAAGCATGACAATAAAAGAAATTGTTTTAACAATTTTGCAGCGGCAGGTCATAGCTTCGTTTTATTGGCTACTCGCCGATTTCTTTAATGTTCTCAATGATGTATCTTTGGGCTTTGGCCAAATTATTTTTCATGCTTTTTAGGGTAAATCTGATTTTGGCCGAGTTGGCGCCAATAGCGCCTTGGCCGGCGCTAATCTTAGTTAGGATATTCAAATCTTTTTCAATGTTGGTAAAAACATTAATAACGTCTCGCTAGATC
>JAKAEX010000040.1 GCA_021819805.1 bacterium
GCAACCAGCTATCCTTCAATTGAAAATGATATTAAAATTTTACCCTCCAAATTTTTCAGAGTTTCTCGCGTGACTTATGGCCTTATCATCGGCTTGGCCGCGCTTGGCCTGATTGCCTTAATCTTTTTTATGATCAGAGGCGTTGGTTATAAATTGGTGGTTGCCAGAAAAAACAGCCAGCGACAAAGCAAGCAAATCAGCATCGCTTTTACTTATTTGAGAAATAAATTTAAATCACAAATCAGAATGCTGGAAAGGTTGGAAGCTCGGCGGCGCTTAACCGGCGCGGAAAAAGAAATTTTGGTTAAAACCAAGCAAGACTTGGCTGACGTGGAGACCGCCATTAAAAAAGAAATTCATCGTTTTAGAAATGGGCTCTAATCAAAATGACCAAGGTTAAGATTAAAATTAAGCTGTCGCAAGCCGAGAAAATTAAAAATCTCAAACGTTTGTCGCGAACTACTGTCGGTTTGCCGCGGCCGGGCAAAAAAATTACGCCCAAAAAAGGCGGGCCTTATCAGCGCCGCCTTAAACATAAACGAAGATTAGATTTGGAATAAAAATCCGCCCTAAACTTAGGCCGGATTTTTTATAATAGATTGCAGGAGTTGATTAACATAATCAAGCGGTCCGTCGTCGGTAATAATAATATCAAAATTAGCTTTAAATTGTGGCAAGTTGGCCTCAACCCTGGCGTTGAGAAAACCAATACTAACAAGCTGTTTATAGTCAAAGCCGGTAATCATACCCAAATCGCCGATTGAATCGCCGAGCAACAAAACATTGCGGCGATTTTTTATTTGGTCAAAGAAGGGAAAATTATCCAAAACGGTTTCATCTTTATTATAAGAAGTGATAATTGGCTGGCGCACGCTGAGCGCCTGGCCCTGATCATCCCAGTTAAAGGCATTAGCGGCAATATAAACATTATCCAGTAAACATTTTTCTCTTGCCAAGAAAATTTTAATTGACTCTTCACCCAGACCGGTAGCTGACATAACAACTAAAGGAATATGATGATCGTTCAAGGTTTTAATAAACTCCGCCACCCCATCTCGCAGACCGATGCGGCGCGAGGCGCAGGCTTGTTTGATGTCATTAATCTTTAAATGAGAGTTAATCAGCAAGTCAAAATGAAGATTCCACCATTCGGCCATAGCTTGTTTTTTATCAGCCGGTGAGACAGCGGGATCGGTTTCGATGTTTCGATATTTTTCAGCCAAAGCTCTGGCCTTGGCGCCATAATCAGGGGTTAAATAGTTTTCATCATACAAAACAGAAATAATAGATGGCGTTTCTTGGCCGTTAATCAGGCCACCGGTCAAAGTCCGGTCAAAGTCGGCTAAAATATGGAGACTCTCGACGCCATCAGCGCGCATAGCCGCAACCGCTTGTGTCAGCCGCTCTTGATTGGGAATGATAATTTCTGCTGGCATAAAAAAGTAGCCTCTAGGGGAATCGAACCCCTATTACCAGGATGAGAACCTGGCGTCCTAACCGTTAGACGAAGAGGCCAAGAGATAATTTTCAATTTTTTAGAATAAATTATTTTTGGCTGGTTGTCAATAAATTAGCCTAAAACGGCGCCCAAAAAATCCTTATAGCCGCGGACAAAATCTTCACCGGAAATTTCGTTTTTACCTTCCAGTTTTAATCGTTTAATTAACAAGGCCTGCTGTCCGCACTGAACAGCCAGTGAGTTGTTATAAACAAAGGTTTTGCCAGGTTTGTAGGTATCAAAGTCCAGCGGCATCGGTTCAACTTCAACAATTTTTAATTGTTTGCCCTTAACCCAAGTCCAAGCTGATGGCCAAGGCGTAAAAGCGCGCACCATCCGTTCAATGGCTGCGGCAGATTTTTGCCAATCAATCAAACCGTCTTGTTTGTCAAAAATTTTGACATAAGTGGCTTGGCTGTTGTCTTGGTCTTGCGGCTTAATTTTGCCTTTGATGTATTGCTTGATGGTTGGTGTTAACAATTTAGCGCCCAGCGCAGCGGTTTTAACCAGCAGACTGGCAGTGGTTTCGTGTTTGACTATTGGCAGCTTGTCCTGGGCTAAAATCGGGCCGGTGTCCATAGTTTTATCCATCTGCATAATCGTCACGCCGGTAATTTCATCGCCGTTTAAGATGGCGGCCTGAACCGGTGAGGCGCCGCGATATTTTGGCAAGAGAGAGGGGTGAATATTGATACAGCCGTATTTAGGCAGATTTAAAATTGCTTCAGGGATAATTTGGGCATAAGCCGCCACCACAATCACATCAGGCTCAAGTTCGCGGAGATTGTCTAAAACTTGGATAACTTTTTGCGGCTGCCAGACTTCAAGTTTGTACCTTAAGGCCAGCTCCTTAACCGGCGGCGGGGTAGGGACTAACTTGCGGCCGGCAGGCATATCCGGCTGGGTAATAACCGCCTTAACCAAAAAATCAGTATCGCGCGTCAGAGCCTTTAAGGCTGGCAGCGCGAAATCAGGCGTACCGATAAAAATTGTTTTTATTTGAGACATGATGAAAATTATAGTTCGTGTGCTTCGTGGATATCTTTGGCCTTATCAATAAACAGAATACCGTCCAGGTGGTCAATTTCGTGCTGGATGACTCGCGCCAAGAGACCCTTGGCTTCAATTCGCTTAGCTTCGCCCTCGGCGCTAATAAATTTACAGCGAATTTTTTTGTGGCGTTTAACCTGGCCGAAAGTATTGGGCACGGACAAACAACCCTCTTCATCCCATTCTTTGGCTAAGGATTTGCTGCTAATAACCGGGTTAATCATCGGCAAAACGCCGTCTTTGGTGTTGACGACGATTAAACGAATGTTTTCCCCAACCTGGGGCGCGGCTAAACCGATGCCGTCCTTGGCAATCATAGTCTCAGCCATGTCGCCAATCAATTCTTGGAAGCCATCGTGGCGCAGGTCTTGTTTATCCAGGTCTTGAGACTTGCGCCTAAGGCCGGAATCGGGGTTAATTTTTATCTTTAATATTGACATAGGTATTTATTTATGGTTATCTAAAGCATAGCTCATTATAACTAATATTTTTTAAAAAATCAATAAAAAGGGGATCAAAATGGTCAATGAGGTGAAAATAGTCAAGCTTTTACCACTGGGAATTAAATTTAGGGTTTTACATATTGAGTATGGCCACAGTTATAATCTTTATCTCTTAAGAGATCCGGACAGGAAGATAATTGTTTATAACGACAGTAAAAAACGCATGAGTTTAATTCCCTTAACCCATCTTTGTCTTTTTAAAAAAGAAAAAATTCTTAATTCGGTCGGTTCAATAGTCTCCAAGTATACAGTTGAAAGTGAGGGGGTAGTGAAGATTTTTGAAAGGCAGAAAAAGAGTTAAGAGTGATTATTGCAGTAAAAGGGGCACCATTGGCGCCCTTTTTTTATTTTTCGGCTTTGCTATAATAAGCCCATGGAACAAGATTTTTCTTCCCTGGGCCAAATTTTCCAGGCAAAACAAAAGGTTAAAACAAAAAAACCCCCGGCTTATCCCTGGCAGGATTTAGCTTTGGAGATTATCAAAGAATTGAATATTCCGAGCGCCAAGCGTAACTCGGTTTTTAAAGTTTGTAAATTATATCCGCGTGAACGGATTTTACGAGCGCTTAACGACACTAAAGAGCTGGCGCCTAAAGGCGATAAATGGAAATATTTTTTCAAAATTTTAGCCAACGAAAACAAAGTCTAAAGCAAAAATTCCAAAACCAATAAACCGACGCCAAAAGGATGCTCGTAAGACAGCTGCTTGGGCGTTGTTTTTATTTCCGCCAAACAGCCGAGCAGGGGAGCCAAGGAATTCAAGCCCGACTCCAAAACCTCTTCTCTGGTTTTGCGATCTTGTTTTAAAATTTCCGAGCTCTGATTGGCGAGTAAAGCTTTGATGATGGTTTTATCCCAGCCACGCGCTTTGAGCGAATAACCGGCCGGGGATAATTTGCTTAAACGCGCCGATAAGCTGCCGGAAGCGATAACAGCGATTTTTTTAGGCGAGAGCTCAAGCTCGTGTCTTAAAGTTTGGCCGAAAGCGAATAAGTCTTTAAGCTTGCCGTTTGACGGATAAAGCGGCAGAGCTTTTATTTTTGGCAGTTTTTGTTTAATAAAAAACAGCGGCACCGCTGAACCGTAATCCAAGGGGTTGACGCTGGTTAATTGCAGACGATGCTTAGGCGTGAGAGCGTTTTTTAATTGATAAGCCAACTCAACATCGCCAGCCACTTCAAACTTGGTGGCGAAATCACCAAAGTTTTCAAAGTTGCAGTGGAAAGTCGGTTCAAGATTAATGGTAAAGCTGTCTTTATGAATAATGCCAAGGGGTGAAATTAAGACAATAGTTTCAATTTTCTGATCAACCAAGGTTTGGATCAATTCATCATAAGCTTCAGTTGTTGCCCGCAAAGCCGCCAAATTATTTTTGCCGATTGGCGGCAAGAGTAGGGGAGAATTAGGCGCAAAAGCAGCTATGCTTAATGACATATTATTTAAGGGTGGAGGTGGCCGTGCTGGTTGCCGTAGCGGGGGCGGAAGCGGGCTCAATAGTCGCCAGGGCAATTTGCGGTTTTAAGGTGTCGCCCAAAGTGTAGGAAGTAAAGATTTCCGGCGTGATGGTAATAATGTTGCTGTATTTATAGCCCAGGGCTTCAAAGTCGTTATTATTGGCAATCGGTCTTAGGGTTAAGCCTTCAATAACATAAGTTAAGAAGCCGCCGTCCATTTTAACCAATTCGCCGCTATCAAATCTGACCGGCGCAATATCTTGATACTTGGCCAAAGCCTCGGAGCTGACGACGATTGGTTTTTTCTTTTTAAATTTAGTGGTCAAGAAAATCGGGTCGCTAACCGGCGCTTTAGTGCCCTCTTCCACCCAAAAAATATCGCCGGTTTTTTTGTCTTTAAGCAAAGCGCCGGTCGGATAAACGTCGCCGGTGGTAATCGGCTTGCCATCTTGGTAGGCGCTCACTTCTTCAACCGTGGCGTTGATTATTTCTTCCGGGTTATAGCCGATTTTTTTGAAAGCATCAGCCGTGGCAAACAAGCGTTTTTTGTCGCCGGTTAAAAGATAAAGTTTTTTGTCGGGCGAGCGGACAATGGCGTATTGCGGAAATTTAATCGGCAAACCCAAAGCGTATTTATCCAGGTCGGCTTTTTGCACGATAATGATTTTTTTCGGATCAAAGCGGGAGATTAAAGCGCCGCGCGATTGAAACGGCCGTTTCTTGCCGTCTTGAATCAGCCAGACGCCGGCTTCGCCTTTAACTTGCAGCAGTGTGCCGCTCGGGTAGCCTTCCTGCAAGAAATACTTTTTCCACAGTTTCCAAAAATTGTAATTGCCGTTATAAACATGGGGCGTGTAGTTGTAGAGGGCGGCGGTAGCGCGATTAATCGGCGTTACCACAATCGGGTCTTTGGTAATGACGCCGTAAGGATTGGAAAAGGTATAACTTTGGCCGGCTTGATATTTATATAGTTGCGGATTTTCTATGTAGTCGCGAAACTGTAAAGAAGCGCTGTTGATTTGTTTATAAAAACCGCGCCAGCGTTCGTTGCAGCCGCCGCCGTCCGGACAGCCATAACCGGTGGCCCAATCCAAGGCGCTGGCTTTGGGTGAGGGGTCTTCAACCAAGCCCTGTTCTTTTTGCAGTAAAACCAAGATAAAACGGGGGTTAACTCTGGTGGTTTGGGCTACTTGGAAGATAGCTTCAGACGACCTGAGCGTATTGCCATTGATGTCCGAGCAGGTGTAATTGGCCAAATATCCGCCTTTAGCATTAAGGAAGCCCTGGATTTCCGCCTGAGTCATAGTGGCGGAGTTAAGGATGTCATCTTCGTCGGCAATGTAGTTCGGGTTAAACTCTTCGGTTTGCGCTAAGCAATTTTTAGCTAAAAATAAGGAAAAAATTGCCAAAAAGATAAATAACCCGCGATCAGTTTTTTTCATAAAAATCTATAGATTAACAGCCAATATTATAGCACAAATCTTCCAAATTAATAAAGCCTGCCTCGGGGTTGACACAGATAAAGAAAGATGTTAATATTATGAAAAACAAGCAGTACATTTTTACAACCAATAAAAGCAAAAGGAGGATAATGAGAAGACATTTTGCGACAATTGCCCTAAAGCCGGAGCATGTTAATGAGGTTGATCATCATAAAATTTGTGATGTGATTCTTCTTGATAATAATTATCTTGATCTGGATTTGGACAAGCTTAGCAATGAAGACCGAGAATTCATAAACAGCCTGCCGCCGATTTGTTCGGGGCAGATTTTTTATGAAAAATTTACCGTTCGCGGCAAGAAAATAGTCATACCCTTTGACGATGAGAATAAACAATTTATCGTCGTGGGAATTGATTGGCAGTCGGAGATCGGCAAGGTTTATGTTTGCGACCATAATTTTTAAATAATGGTTGCCAACGGTAAGAAATAGTTTTTAAAATAATGGGAGGGGCCAATGGGTCAAAAAAAGATTATCGCAAAAATATTGGCAGAATT